>CAZVFM010000116.1:0-8210 GCA_964626095.1 uncultured Roseivirgaceae bacterium
CTGAACGGAACGGATATAGAGATTTGCAAAAATTCCTTCTCAACAATATGGCGAATACTTACAACCTAATATCAAATTATGATAAGGCACTCGAGTACCACTTTAAGTCTTTGGTAATAAGAGAGGTGGACGGAGATTTAAGAGAAATTGCAATTGCTTATAATAATATTGGTTTGGTTTACTACAAATTAAAGGATTATGAGAAAGCATATGAATATTATCTAAAATCGCTTGATACAAAGAATGAAATTAAGGATGAATATGATTTAGATAGATTAAAAATTAATATAAGCCTCTGTTTAATTGAGTTAAAAAGATATAAAGAGGCTATAGAATTAATTAATCAGGTTTATGTGATTTGCGGTTCAAATTGCTCAGATAAATTGATACAAGAAAGTAACTATGCTTTAGGTAAAGCAAATTACTACCTAAGAAATTATGATATGGCGCTCAATTACTTTCAAAAATCAAAGGAAGTATCCAGGAGATTGAATTCACTGGATTTTATAGCCATTAACTTATTGGGTATATCTAAAATACATTTTAGTAGAAATGAAATTGACGAGGCACTTACTAGATTAAATGAAGCAGAAGAACTGCTTGTGGGTTCCAACCTTGATGATGAGTTGATGCTGGTCTATAAGGAAATCGCTGACATTTATAAGAGTGCTGACGATTTTCAAAATGCAAGTTTTTATCAATCAAAATACATTACTCTTAAAGACAGTGTTTACAGCGATAACCTGATTCGCAACCTCACCCGTGTACAAACTGATTTTGAAGAACGGGAAAACCTGGCCACCATTGCCGCAAAAGACCAACTTATTATTGTTAAAGAAGAAGCACTGCTTAAGCAAAAGCGTTTAAATTTTGCCATTGCGCTTATCGCTATTCTGTTTATTGCCTTGGCAGTGGTAATGTATCAGTCGGCAAAATCAATTCGGAGGGCTAACCGGGCCTTGGAAGCAGCAAAAGTAACAATCGAATCTCAAAACAAACAGCTTGAAGGTCAGAATGAAAAGCTTGAGGCCGAAGTACTAAGGCAAACCGAAGAGCTGAGAATAACCAATAAAGTGCTGGCAGAGGTAAATAGCGAACTGGATAATTTTATCTACAAAATTTCACATGATATCAGGGGGCCATTAGCAACTTTGAAAGGCCTTTGTGTAGTGGCCACTTCAGATGTTACTGATGCGAAGGGTCTACAATATCTTAGCAAGTTAGGTGCTACAGCGGATAAGTTGAATTATATTCTTAGCCGCTTGATGACCATCAACCATGTCAATAATGTTCCTTTGAATCTGCAAAAGATGAATTTAAAGACTTATGTCGACAATCTTATTCTGGATTGGCAAAGTAAGCTTCATGAAAAGGGCATTGATTTAAAGCTTGATATTGATAAGGACTTTAACTTATATCTTGATGAAGAGATGATCAAGGTAATTATTGAAAACCTGCTTAGCAACGCCATAAAATTCTCAAAAGATTCAGACAGGCACCGGGCTTTTATCCAAATAAAGGCAAACCGGGACAATGATCGTTTCGATTTGCACGTGATCGATAACGGCATAGGCCTTTCAGAACACGACAGGGAAAAAGTGTTTCATATTTTCTCGAGGGCATCAGAAAAGTCGGATACTGGTGGGGTAGGGTTATACCTAACCAAGATAGCTACACAAAAGATGGGCGGGTCGGTTAATTATAAGAATACCTCTGATGGGCATACGGATTTTATAGTTTCTCTTCCATTTCATGAATCACTTCCTAAGCAAGAGACGGCTGTGGCCTAACAAATAGTTTAGGCAAACGCCTTTTGAAATAATTCTTGAGCTTTCGGCTATTCTTTGCATTTTTGCAGCTTGTAAGGCAAACATGAGTAAAAAAAAATTTAAACGTTATACGGTTACATCTGCATTACCATATGCCAATGGGCCACTACATATTGGACACATTGCAGGTGCCTATTTGCCTGCCGATACCTACGTACGTTACCTTAGATTAAAAGGAGAGGATGTAATCTTTGTTTGCGGATCAGATGAGCATGGCGTAGCCATTACGCTTGGTGCCAAAAAAGAGGGGGTTAGTCCCAAATCTTTTGTAGATAAGTACCACCAATTAATGAAAACTGCGTTTGCTGATTTTGGTATTTCATTCGATGTGTATTCTCGTACGTCTTCAGCAATACATTATGAAACGGCACAAGCCTTTTTCACTAAAGTTCATGGTCAGGGTATGCTATTGGAAGATACTTCTGATCAATACTATGATGAGCAAGAGAATATTTTTCTGGCCGACAGGTATATTATTGGCACATGTCCGAATTGTGGACATACTGATGCCTATGGCGACCAGTGCGAGAAGTGTGGGAGTACATTAAACCCACGTCAGTTAATTAATCCGCGATCTACCGTATCTGGCAATACACCTATACTGAAACCAACCAAGCACTGGTATTTCCCACTGGATAAATTTGAGAACTGGCTTAAAGAATGGTTGATTGAAGGTCATAAATCCGACTGGAAGATCAATGTATATGGACAATGTAAATCATGGATCGATCAAGGACTTCAACCTCGTTCTATTACACGTGATTTGGATTGGGGAGTACCTGTACCATTAAAAGATGCAGCCGGAAAAGTACTTTACGTTTGGTTTGATGCACCCATAGGTTACATTTCTGCTACTAAAGAATTATTGCCTGATACCTGGGAAAAATATTGGAAAGATCCCGATACGCGCCTAATACATTTTATTGGGAAAGACAATATTGTTTTCCATTGCATTATTTTCCCCAGTATGCTGAAAGCAGCAGGAGATTTCATTCTGCCTGATAATGTACCTGCTAACGAATTTCTGAACCTGGAAGGAGCGAAAATTTCTACATCCCGCAATCACGCAGTCTGGCTGCATGAATACCTGGAAGATTTTCCCGGCAGAACAGATGAATTAAGATATGTGCTTACTTCCATCTCTCCTGAAACCAAAGACGCTGATTTTACATGGAAAGATTACCAACAAAAGGTAAACAGTGAATTAGTGGCAATTCTTGGAAATTTTGTAAACCGGGTAATGGTGCTTAGCCATAAATATTATGCAGGAAAGGTACCAGCTGTTGCGAGCTTAAACGAGAACAGCGAGGAGAGAAAAAGGATTGTGACTGTGCATCAGCAAGCGATTAAAGATATCAATCAAAGTATTAAAGAAATTATTTTGGCCTTAGATGAGTTCAGATTTCGTGAAGCACAGTTTCAAATGGTGAATATGGCAAGGATTGGAAATAAATTTCTTGCAGATGCTGAGCCATGGAAACTAATCAAGCAAGACGCTGAAGCCGTTGAATGGATAATGAGCAAGGCAATTAATATGGTAGCTAATCTTTCCATTGCATGCGCTCCTTTTTTGCCTCAAACTTTTAAAGCAATACAAAACCAGCTAAATGCCGTTGAGCTTTCAAATGATTGGGCTTCATTTTGGAAATTGAATACTATGATTGATGCAATTCCTCCGGGTCATCAGTTAGGAGAAGCCGTCCTGCTCTATCGCAATTTGGAGGATGAAGAAATTGAAAAACAAATTAATAAGCTAAAGAAAACCCAACCGGCAATGCAGAGTGAAGAAACCAAGGCACAATCGGGCATTCTTCCCGTTAAGGCAGATATCAGTTATGATGATTTTGCTAAACTTGATATCAGAATTGGTAAGGTCTTAAGTGCTGAAAAGATTGAAAAATCAAATAAATTATTAAAGCTTACAATTGATACTGGTATTGATCAGCGAACTATTCTTAGTGGTATAGCCAAACAATTTAATCCGGAGGAACTTGTGGGTAAGCAGGTAACTGTATTGATTAATCTTGCCCCTCGTAAAATGATGGGAATAGAATCTCAGGGTATGGTTTTGATGGCTGAAGATCAGCGAGGTAACTTTAGGTTGATTAACCCGGATGATGAAGTTGAACCGGGATCAGCGGTAAGTTAGTTTAGCTATTGAATAAATTCATGGTACGTGTTGCACCAATGCTGCAGAAAGATAAAACCATCTCTACAGCGGTATCAATATATTTGGGGAGTTCTGTAAACTCCTGTTGGGTAAAATTGCTCAATACATAATCGGCTTGCTGGCCGTGTCCAAAATCGCTCCCTATTCCAAATCTTAACCTACTATAATCTTGTCCTCCGGTTTGGGCTTCAATATCTTTTAGCCCATTATGGCCAGCAGCACTTCCTTTGGTACGCATTCTCAAAGTGCCAAAAGGAAGCGCTACATCATCAACAATAACCAGTAAATTTTCCTTTTCAATTTTTAGTTCATTCATCCAGTAGGCCACCGCCTTGCCACTCAGGTTCATATAGGTCTGTGGTTTGATCAGGTGAAGTTGACGACCCTTGTGTTTACCCTCTGCTTTATCTGCATACCTTCCCGGAGAAAAATTTGTGTTTAGTTTGGATGCCAGTTGATCAAGTACAAGAAAGCCGATATTATGGCGGGTGAGCTCATATGCTGTACCTGGGTTTCCTAAACCTGCTATCAGAAATTTCATTTATATATACAATAGGCTAAATAGAAAATATTTGATATTGCGTTAGTTATTGCGGACTAAAGTAAAACAAAAAATCCCACCTTGTAGTGGGATTTTTTGTTTTATAAATTGAAGATTATTTTTTTGGTTCCTCTTTTTTCACTTCAGCGGCAGCGGCTGTTGCAGCGGCAGCAGCTGTTGCGGCAGCGGCAGCTGCTGCATCCTCTTCGGCTGCCATTTTAGCTGCTCGAGGTATTTCAACCACAGCTACTGATGATTGCTTGGGATCTAGAAACTCAACATTGGCTACTTTTAAATCACTCACTTTAATTGCATGGTGAAAATCAAGTTTAGAAACATCTACATCAATATGGTCGGGCATATCTTTAGGAAATGCCAATACTTTTAACACATTTCTTTTGCGAACCAGGGTGCCTCCTTTTTGTACTCCGGGCGCCTGACCTACAAGACGGGCCGGAATATTCATTTTAATTTTCTTGTCATCAGTTATTAAAAGAAAATCAGCATGAAGAATTACCTCACTTACAGGGTGAAACTGTACTTCTTGCAAAATGGCCTGACACTCTTCACCTTCAATGTTAAGGTGCGCAAAGTGTGCTTCGTTGGTATAAATAAGATCTCGAAACAAAATCATAGGTGAATAGAAGTGTATTTGCTGTTTGCCACCGTATAAAACGCATGGAACATTACCTTCTTCACGTAATCTTGAAGACTCTGATTTACCGAGATTTGCTCGTTTATACCCTATAATCTCAATGGTTTTCATGGTATTTATTTTTGTTTAGTTATTAATTACAATCTGATGAATAAAGAACTGATCGATTCATGATCATGTACCTTGCGAATGGCTTTAGCGAAAAGATCTGAAACCGATAGCACTTTAATTTTACTGCATGCTTGCTTTAAAGGGATGGTGTCTGTCACTACCAATTCTTCAAGTACAGAGTTTTCAATGTTTTCGTACGCATTTCCACTCAGCACCGGGTGCGTTACTACAGCTCTTACCGATTTGGCTCCTTTTTCTTTAAGCAAAGCAGCAGCTTTACACATGGTACCTCCGGTATCTACTAAGTCATCTACCAGTACTACGTCCTTACCTTCTACATCACCAATCAAGCGCATGGCGGCTATCTCGTTAGCACGCTTCCGGTATTTATCTGTAACGGCTAAGTCTGCATCAAAGAATTTAGCGAAACTTCTGGCTCTTTTTATCCCACCTACATCGGGTGATGCAAACATGATGTCTTTAAGACCTAATGATTTGAGGTAGGGCACAAAAATATATGAGCCATCCAGGTGATCTACTGGAATATCGAAAAATCCTTGTATCTGATCAGCATGAAGGTCCATCGTCATAATGCGGTCAGCGCCTGCTGCCGAAAGAATGTTAGCAATCATCTTCGCTGCAATGGCTACCCTGGGCTTGTCTTTACGATCCTGGCGGGCATAACCGAAATAAGGAATCACCACAGTTACATGGTCGGCACTTGCCCTTCTTGCACCGTCCATCAACAACAACAACTCCATAAAATTATCAGCCGGGGGGAAAGTAGATTGAATGATGAACACATCGTTACCCCTTACCGACTCTCCAAAATAGGGTGATAATTCTCCATCACTAAACTGCTGATATACTACTTCCCCTAAGGCTTCGCCATAGGCGTGCGCAATCTTTTCAGAAAGATAAAGGGATGCCTTACAGGAGAATATTTTTACTGATGCCATTGCGGCAAATTGATTATTTATAAATAGAAAATCCGGTCTTGTTTACCACGATTAATCGGGTGACCGACCGGGATATTTTGTTGCCCGACAAGGATTCGAACCCTGACTAAAAGAACCAAAATCTTCTGTGCTACCATTACACAATCGGGCAATTCCGGCTTTCCAGCCTTGGAATAGGCTTGCAAAGGTAGAATTTATTTTTTAAAAAAAAATTGGGGTTTTCGATTTATTAAAGTGCTGATTCTGGTTCAATAAACACAGCCTTTTTATCCATGAACCCATCCGCCCAGAAGCGGTATTTATCGAGAATGGAGATTACTGCATTTCTTGTATGGCGAGGGTTGTTGAAATCAATTGAACCATAGGCTGCAGTAGCATAACCTTGCCAAATGGTGCGGTTTTGTTTACGGTCGTATAACTGTATGGACAATGTGCCTGAGTTTAGATTAAAATTCCTGCGATCATAACGTTCATCATACTTGCTCTGCGCATGCAGCCAGGTTTCAATGTCGGGCTGATCATAACCTACATATTTGAGACTGTCATTAAAAATTCGATAAGAAAGTAGCAAGTCAGGCCGGTTATCTGAATGACGATAACCCAGAAATTTCATACGGGCCATGATTACATTTTCAACTGTTTCGTTGTTGATGGCAGGATCAGATTTATCTACAGGACTGAACAAATCAAAACTCTTATATTTCTTAAAATTACCTCTGTAGCTATAGTCATATTCTACAGGCAATTCTTTATAAGCCAAACAGCCAGAGAAGATTAGAATAAAAGAGAGAAGTAATATTTTATTCATTACACTCAAAATTTAATCATAAGAGAATTCTAAATCAATGAATTGCCATATTTTTCTTTTACCCAATTAAAAGAATTACAAAATGCCAGCATCCATGGGCTTATTTCTTCATTTTTTCTTTTGGCAGGATAATGCCCCCAGTTCCAGGGAGACAGCGATCGCTCCAGGTGAGGCATTATAGCCAAATGACGGCCGTCATTTGAACAAAGTGCTGCAGCGGCATAATCTGAACCATTGGGATTGCCCGGATAAGCCTGATGCGAGTAGTGCGCAACGAAATTAAAAGCCGATTTATCGCCAGGCAACACAAACTTGCCTTCGCCATGGGCTACCCAAATGCCCAGTTTGCTACCGGCCATATTCCCAAGCATTACACTATTATTTTCTGGGATATCAACAGTAAGGAAAATCGATTCGAATTTCCCAGAAGCATTGTGATGCATTTTGGGATGTGACTCCATTTCGGGATATACCAATCCTAATTCCATCATCAACTGGCAACCGTTACAAACTCCTAGGCTGATGGTGTCTTTTCTTGCATAGAAATTATCGAGCGCTTGCTTGGCTTTTGGGTTGTATAGAAACGCGCCTGCCCATCCTTTGGCTGAGCCTAAAACATCTGAGTTAGAGAAGCCTCCCACAAAAGCAATGAAGTTGACATCGCTTAAATCTTCGCGACCACTAACCAGGTCTGTCATGTGTACATCTTTCACATCAAAGCCGGCCAGGTGCATGGCATAGGCCATTTCTCTGTCGCCATTCACACCCTTCTCACGGATGATAGCTGCCTTGATACCGCTTTTGTTTTTTCTTTCCGGATCAAGTCCGAGCGATTGATAGGTTCCTGCGAAGTCTTTAGGAAAAATATATTCGAGCGCTTGCGATTTGTAATTTTTGAAACGGGCTTCGGCAATTTTTGCAGGGCGTTGTTCTTTATCTAAGAGGTAAGAAGTTTTAAACCAGGTATCGCGCATGCTTGGGATGTCTAATTCAAGCGATGCGCCTGATTTATTGATTTGCAGTTTTTCAGCTGAAGTGATACTTCCGATTACTTTAAATAGCACAGCATGTTTTTCTAAAATATCTTTTACACTTGATTCGGAATCAACCTGAATGAGCAGACCGGGTTGTTCACTG
>CAZVFM010000117.1:0-8165 GCA_964626095.1 uncultured Roseivirgaceae bacterium
CCCGGTGATGAAGAAATTATTTTACATGATTTAATCCGAGGTGAGGTTAAAGTTAACTCCTCGCAAATTGACGATAAAGTCCTGATGAAGTCAGACGGTATGCCAACATACCACCTTGCCAATGTAGTTGATGACTACCTGATGAAAATATCCCATGTTATACGGGGTGAAGAATGGTTGCCTTCTGCTCCTTTACATGTATTGTTATATAAATATTTAGGTTGGATTGATGTAATGCCCAAGTTTGCACACCTCCCTTTATTGCTTAAACCTGATGGTAATGGCAAACTGAGCAAACGTGCTGCAGATCAAATGGGCTTTCCCATTTTTCCACTTAACTGGACAGACCCAGCAACTGGCGAACTGGCAAAAGGCTTTAAAGAATCAGGTTATTTGCCTGAAGCGTTAATTAATTTCCTTGCCTTTTTAGGATGGAACCCGGGTACCGAACAAGAAATATTTTCAATGGACGAATTGATTCAAGCTTTTTCTATTGAAAGGATTGGTAAGTCTGGCGCTAAATTCGATATACAAAAAGCCAGGTGGTATAACCAGCAATACTTACATCATAAACCTGATGAGGATATTGCGACCATGCTATTGGCAATTTTGTCTGATAAAAATTTTACGTGCCATCTAGAGAAGGCAATAAAAATTGCTGGCATCATGAAAGAGCGCATTACTTTCCCAAATGATTTATGGGAGCAGGGAAAGTTCTTTTTCATCGCCCCTCAACAATATGATGAACAGGTAGCAGCAAAGAAATGGAATAGCGATGCAGTTAAAGTTCTTAGTGCTTATAAAGATGTCATTGCTACTCTGGAACAATTTGATGCACATCTGGCTAAAACAACTTTGGAAGAAATTTTGGCACAATTAAATATTGGAATGGGAAAGGTGATGCAAGCCATACGCTTAGCGCTAACAGGTGAGGGTGCGGGTCCTGATTTAATGATGATCATGGAAATAATTGGCAAAGAAGAAGTATCTTCAAGAATTGATCGTGCACTTGAATTGTTAAAAATAAAAACGGTTTGATATGAGTAAGAAAAAAGAAAGTAAAACATCAAAACCCAGAGTTCATAAAGATCTTGAAGGATTTGAAATTTCTATAGATCAATTCGGAGAAATAAAATCCAATCTTGATATTGAAAAGATCAATAAGTTTTTGAATAAAAATGTTGATGATAAAAAATTACAGGAACGTGAAGATTTTGATGAGCTGAAAAAAGGTGAAACAAATAAGAAGGCTACAAAGAAATCGAAAAAAAATAAATAACTACATTAACTTTGGTATTATTGCAGGTACTCTCCCTTTATATTCCATATAAGCCTCACCGAATTTTTTAATCAATTTTCTTTCCTCCAACCAAATTCCAATAGGCAAATAAAATAGTATGCAACATGCTGATATTAAGGTGGGCAAATTAGGGATAAAGAGAAAAAATGCAATTGTAATTAATATGGTGCCGCTGTAAAGGGGGTGTCTGACTTTACTTAGTAATCCGTTTACTACTAATTCCTGTGGCTCTTCGCCAGAGATTCCAATGAAAGAAGATAATCTGTAATGTTTAAATGCCTTATTTATTATAATAACTCCAAATGCTGCCAGTGCTAAACTCAAATACCTGAGTATTCCGCTTGATTCAAAAAAATAATCGGCTTTAATAGCACCATTTAATAAAAGCAAATACATAAGTCCAATTATTGCGATGATTGAGTAAATAAGCCGATAATACCTAAAAATAAAAGGCAACTTATCGGATGTAAATTTCTTTATTGTATCCGAAGCCAAAGCACTGTGTATAAAAAAATAAATTAACCAGCTTATTATAAGTATGAAGTATGGCATGCAAAATCGTAAGTGTCTATAAGGTAAAAGTAAATACTTTGTTTTATAGTGTGAGATCATTCCAATATTTTAATTTTGCATGTTTATAACATCGATTTAATATGCGTATTGGTATCATTAAAGAAGGCAAAATTCCTATTGATAAAAGAGTAGCTTTCACACCAAATCAGGCCAAAGAAATTAAAACGCTGCACAATCAAGTAGATGTTGTTTGTGAAAGTAGTGAGATCCGATGCTATACAGATGAAGAATATAAAAATGAAGGCATAGAAGTGAAACAAGATATGCATTCATGCGATTGGTTATTCGGAATAAAAGAAGTTCCGATTAATCAATTGATAGATAATAAAACATACTGCTTTTTTTCTCATACCATGAAAAAACAGCCATACAACAGAAATCTTTTAAGGACTATTCTCAAAAAAAAAATACGACTAATCGATTACGAAGTGCTGAAAAATAATCGGGGCGAACGACTTGCCGCCTTTGGCAGATATGCAGGCATAGTTGGTGCTTACAATGCCCTATGGACATATGGTAAACGATTTGGTACTTATAATTTACGCAGGGCAAAAGATTGCTTCGATCTTGATGATCTTGAAACAGAGTATAAAAAAGTAAAACTTGGCAATGTAAAAATTTTGCTTACCGGAAGTGGAAGAGTAGGCAATGGATCAAAAGAGGTATTGCTTGGCAGCAATATCAAAGAAGTTTCTGCAAATGATTTTTTGACTAAGTCGTATGAATATCCTGTCTTTACTCAATTGAGTAGTAAAGATTACCATTTGCATAATGAAGAAAAGGGTTTTAACAGGGAAGAATTTCATAAGAATCCAGAGCGATATAAAAGCGATTTTTTAAAATTCGCATTTGCTTCAGATGTTTTCATCGGTGGTGCTTACTGGAATCCGAAAGCACCTGTGCTTTTTACAAAAACGGATATCAGAAATGAAAATTTTCGAATTAAGGTTATTGCAGATATTACCTGCGACATTGAGGGTTCAATTCCAACTACACTAAAACCCAGTTCTATTGATGACCCAATCTATGATTACAACCCTGTAAGTGAAAATGCAGAAGGGGCTTTGAGCAGTCCTGAAAATATTACTGTAATGGCTATTGATAATCTTCCTTGTGAATTGCCGCGCAGCGCTTCAAAAGATTTTGGAAGAGATTTGATTGATAAAGTATTACCACATATAATAAACGGTGATAAAGAAAAAGTGCTGTTTAATGCAACTATTACTGAGAAAGGGGAATTAACACCTCAGTTTGAATACTTGCAGAATTATGTGGATGGCAAGGATTAAGGCTTGTGCAAAACAAGCTATATATTAATCCAAAATTACAACTCAATTATTAAACCTATAGTTGGTAAAATTGTGCCACTTGTGCTTTGAATAAATCGGGGTATATAAAAATCCGGATTGATTGGATCAGGTACTGGTTGACCCTGTGCATCTCTAACCACATCAATATTACTTTGTAATTTCACAGCAAAGCCATAAATGTTTTGTACATCTAAAAAGAAATTAATGCTCCACTTAGGAAAAAAATATTTTTTATCAATACGTAAATCAAGTTGATGATAAGCACTTGTGCGTTGTGTATTAAGTAAAGAATAATCAGGAATACCAAAGCCCCTAATATCCCAATTAACTGCGCGCACCGTTTCGTTTACATTAAAGGGTGTAAACGGATTGCCTCCACTATATAACCATCGGGATGCAATCTCCCAGTTTCTTTTTAATTGCTTCCCCCCTGTAAAACTTACCAAGTTGCGGTTGTCCCAGGAAGATGGAATAAAATTTCCGTCTTTGTCAGTGAATTCGCTTCTAACCAAAGTGTATGCAAGCAACCCATAAAAACCCTTATACAATTTTTGCTGATACAAAAATTCAAGACCATAGCTGCGACCTTCAGCATCAGGACTTGCAGGTGCATTTCCCAGCACACCAAAATCGGCTCCAAGATTTGCCAAGGCCACTTGGTCTTCAATCAGGAAAGGATAATCAGCATACTTCTTATAAAAACTTTCAACTGTAATTCTGGCATTGAAAGGCAGTCGATATTCAACTCCACCTACCAGGTGATTTGAACGAATGTACTTTATCCCATTATCTTTATTCTCCAACTCTCCGCTAACTGTATTACGATAACCCAACACAGTAAATGGCGGAAGCTGATAATACATTCCTGCATTGGCATTTAAACTGAGCTCATCACTAAGCGAATAAGAGAAAGATATGCGCGGAGAAATTTGCTCAATCATATTACGCATTGCCGCACTATAGTCAGTTGCATCTGTTCTTACGCCTCCTGAAACTACCGCACGTTCATTCCAAATTGTTTTGCTTGCCTGCACAAATCCTCCCCACTGGTTAAGACTTAACAAGGAATTAAAATCTCTTACAGCAATGCCCTGAGATGAAACTATACGGCTAAAATCGCTTGTGTTATATCTTGAATGTGTATAAATAATTCCATAACTCAATCTCCAGTCGTTCACAATACTAAAATCTTCAATGCGCAATCGTATTTCCGATTCACGCGATTGATAATCCTGGATTAAATTACCATCATTACTGTCATCATTACCCCTGTATTTTACAGCTGAATTATTCAACTGGTTATGACTTAATATAACTGAACTGGTTCCGTTTTTTCTAAACCGTTCGTACTTGGCACCTAATGTATAATTCCATTGCTTACTTACTGGCAAAAAGTTTAATATGTATTCGGCTGATTCCCTTTCCGCTTCATCATCAATTTTTTCAGGTGCGTTGAGGTTCAATCTAAAATCATCATATGCACCAATTCCAAGTATGGTTAATTGACTATTCTCATTCAACTTATGTTTGTATTTGAATTGCGCATCATTATAGGTTGGCAGAAATGGAAGATTAAGTACACTAAACAAGAATTGTAAGTACGATCTTCTCACAGAAAATACTAAGCTTGAATTCTCTGAAACAGGGCCTTCGAATGTAAGCCCTAAATCACTAGCACCAACAACAGCATTTGCAATCCATTTGTCTGTTCGGCCATCTTTCAATCGAAAATCAAAAACAGAGCTTAATGTGTTGTTTCTATTGGCAGGAAATGCGCCTGAATAAAAATCAACTTCATTCAATAAATCCACATTGATAATTCCAACCGGACCACCGGAAGAGCCCTGTGTTTGAAAGTGATTGATTACAGGTATCTGAATGCCATCCAGGTAAAACGTGTTTTCCCCAGGTGCGCCTCCACGAATGATAATATCATTTCTGAAGGAAGGCGTTGAAGCAACTCCGGGCAATGAGCGTACTACTCTGGATATATCCCGATTGCCTCCGGGTGCGCGTTTAATTTCAGTTGAACTAATCGTTTTTAGAGAAACCGGTGATTCATCTGGTTTATAAAAACCCGATGAAGAGGTTACTTTTACTTCTTCGAGGCGCTGACTTGATTCCACCATGAATACATCAACAATAGCGGGTCGGGCCTCACTAACCATTATCTCGTAAACAATCTGCTTTTCAAAGCCCACAAAACTTACTTCCAGGTTATAGGTACCAGGCTTTAATCCTTTAAGCTCATACTTTCCATCGATATCTGCAGCTGTCCCTGTTAGTGTTTGTTGCACAAGAATGCTGGCAAATGGCACAGCTTCATTATTGAGTTTGTTGAGCACCCTGCCCTTTATTATTCCATTTTGGGCATAAAGATTCAGACATTGAATAAGCAGAAAATAAATGACTAAGCTGTAGCGCATGATTTACAAATTAGATAGTAAAACACCTTTAGCCAAAGTTTGTTATCACTGATATGTAATATATTTGCGGCTTAACCTAAGTCCATCAGCATGCTCATCTACAACGTAACCATAGGTATAGATAAAGAAATAGAAATGGAATGGCTGGCATGGATGAAGTCAGAGCATATTCCTGATGTAATGAATTGCGGCATGTTCATTGAATATCGCTTCTATAGAATTTTAACTCACGATGAAGAAGGTACTGTTTCTTATTGTGTACAATATTATACGGATGATATTGTGAAGGTGAGAAAATACCTTGATGAGTTTGCTCCCAGCCTGGTTGAGAAACATAAAATCAAATACAAAGACCGTCACGTAGCTTTCAGAACTTTGCTTGAAGAGGTTTAGTCATTGCTCAATTGAAGAAGCGATTGAATCTGCTCTGCTTGTAAGTGACAATTGAGCCATTCTCCGTCAAAAGTAGTTCCGTATTTTTCATAGAAATTGATGGCAGGCTCATTCCAGTCAAGCACTTGCCACATCATGCCGGTGCAGTTATCTTCTATGCACTTTAGCATTGTTCTTTCTAACAAGAGCTTACCAATGCCAAAACCCCGATGCGATTCGGTAACGATAATATCCTCCAGATAAAGTCGCTTACCTTTCCAGGTAGAGTAGCGATAATAGTAAAGTGAAAGTCCCACAATAACACCATCAAGCTCTGCAACATAAAAACCATACACCGGCTTTTGTCCAAAACCATCCTGCTCCATCATCTCCAGGGTATTGGTCACTTCATGTGGTGCTTTTTCATAGGCAGCCAACTCTTTGATGAGCCTCAGCGCATCGGGTAAATCCTTTTTCTCTCCTTCCCTGATTTTTATTGTGGATTCCATGGCCTTAAAATACAAAAGCCTGAATTTATTAAAGGAAAAACTAACATTCAATAGGGGGAAATGCTTTCTCAGTTGTCTGAACATTATGCGCTGAATACCGTAAATTGCCCTATTCAATATGACTACAGGGGTGCAATCAGCGGAACCAGCAGAACTTAGTGCGATAAATACTGGCGATATAAATACTTTTGAGATGGCCTTCCGGACAAACTACAATGCCCTTTGCAATTATGCTTACACCTTTGTGAACGACCATGATGAGGCCGAGGAAGTGGTGCAATCCACTTTCATCAATTTTTGGGAAAAGCGCGCTGAAATCAATATCAATCACTCGCTTAAAGCTTACCTCTATCGTTCAGTAAGAAATTCATGCCTCAATAAACTTAAGCATGAAAAAGTAAAACGCGAACATGAGAAGCATGAACTTACCTTCTCTAGTCTCGGTGTGGAAAGTACCGCACAATCGGTAATGAAAAATGAGTTGGAGCAAAGAATAGCCCAGGCATTGACCAAACTTCCTGAGCAATGTCGTTTGGTGTTTACACTAAGCAGGTTTGAAGAGTTGAAATATCAAGAGATTGCCGATCAGTTGAGCATCTCTGTCAAAACTGTTGAAAATCAAATGGGCAAAGCCCTGCGCATTATGCGCGAACAATTAAAAGATTATTTGCCTTTGTTACTGATATTTTTTGAAGGATGGTTTAATTGAAGAAACGATTGAATGAGATAGAAGACCATATTGTTGAGTTGCTGGCCAGGTATTATACCGATGAAGCTTCTGCGCAAGAGCGCGCTGAAGCAGAGGCATGGATTGCACTAACTGAAGAAAACAGGAAGTACGCAAACCAGATAAAAGTAATAATTGAAAATGCAGCGCAGGTAAAAGCTACACATACTTATAACAGTGATAAGGCATGGCTCAAAGTCAAATCGAAAATCAATGAGGCTGAAACAAAAGTTGTAGCATTAAATCCAAAGGCCGGTATCTGGCAATGGACTATGCGTATTGCGGCCAGTGTTCTGCTACTCATCAGCATTATTTATATCGGGCAACAATGGTTTATTCCTAAAAATATTGAACTGAATTTACAATCAGAAAATACGGTATTGCAAGACACCCTGCCTGACGGCACCGCAATTGTCCTCAATAAAAACAGCAGCATGGCCTATGTGGCTGATAAAAAAGGAAGTCAGCAGCGCGTACAACTCAAAGGCGAAGCACACTTTAGCATGGCAGAAACAAAAGCAAGTGATTTTGTAATTGAAACATTTGGTGTGTATGTGCATGACATCGGCACCAAATTCAACTTGCGCTCCTATTCTGATGAAGAAGAGATAATTGTTGCGGTAGAAGAAGGTGAGGTAAAATTCTATTCAGATAAGGATGAAGGCATTCATGTATTTGCGGGCGAGACTGGGTACTACAACAAGCACGAACAAAAGTTTTACAAAAACGAAGTGATGGACGTAAATATGCTGGCATACAAAACCAAAGTATTTGTGTTTAACAATGCATCACTTGCAATAATTATCAATGCTTTGAATGATGTTTACAATACGCACATACAACTATCTGGTAATATTGGCAATTGCCAGGTAACGGTAAGTTTTAAAGACGAATCCATTGAATCTATTGCTGATATCCTGGCAGAAACACTTGGACTTGCGCATCAAA
>CAZVFM010000118.1:0-8164 GCA_964626095.1 uncultured Roseivirgaceae bacterium
AGGGTATCGTCAACCAGGGGCAGGCATCGGTTCAATATGCAAAGGCCTTAAACTATATAATCACTTGGCTATATAATCTAAAAATCAAAAACCCCAGTTTATGCCGGGGTTTTTGATTTTATATACAAGATATGACCATTACATCATACCCCCCATGCCACCGCCATGAGGCATAGCAGGAACTTCTTTATCTTCAGCTATTTCTGAAACAACTGCTTCAGTTGTTAACAGCATACCTGCAATAGAAGCTGCATTTTCAAGGGCCAGTCGAGCTACTTTCGTAGGGTCGATAATACCTGCACTGAAGAAGTCTTCAAACTTATCGTTGCGTGCATTGTATCCGAAGTCTTTCTTGCCTTCGCGTACACGGTTAACAATAACAGATCCTTCTTGTCCGGCATTCTCGGCAATGGTTCTCATTGGAGATTCAAGTGCCAGGCGAACAATGTTCACACCGGTTGCCTGGTCTTCGTTTTCAAGATTTAATGCGTCTGTATTTTTAAGCGCATCCACAGCGCGCAGGTAAGCTACGCCACCACCGGGGATGATGCCTTCCTGTACTGCGGCACGTGTGGCATGCAATGCATCGTCAACACGGTCTTTCTTCTCTTTCATTTCAACTTCAGTAGCAGCACCTATGTAAAGGATAGCCACGCCACCAGAAAGTTTTGCTAAACGCTCTTGTAATTTTTCTTTGTCGTAATCAGATGTAGTGTTTTCAACCTGGGCTTTGATCTGGCTAATGCGCCCCTGAATATCGGCTTTCTTACCAGCACCGTTTACGATAGTGGTATTGTCTTTATCAATATTGATTTTCTCTGCACGGCCAAGGTATTCCAGTTTGGCATCTTCCAGCTTCATGCCGGTTTCTTCAGAGATTACTTTTCCACCGGTTAGGATGGCGATATCTTCCAACATGGCTTTTCTTCTGTCGCCAAATCCAGGAGCTTTTACAGCAGCTACTTTAAGTGCACCTCTTATTTTGTTAACAACAAGTGTAGCCAAAGCTTCACCGTCAACATCTTCAGAAATGATCAATAAGGGTTTGCCGGTTTGTGCGCTTTGCTCAAGAATAGGAAGCAACTCTTTCATTGTGCTGATCTTCTTATCGTAGATCAGAATGTAAGGGCTTTCTAATTCGGTTTCCATTTTCTCGGTGTTGGTCACAAAGTATGGAGAGAGATAACCACGATCGAACTGCATACCTTCTACAGTTTTCACTTCCGTTTCGGTTCCCTTTGCTTCTTCAACAGTAATTACACCGTCTTTACCCACTTTCTCCATTGCATCGGCAATCATTTTACCGATTTCTTCATCGCTGTTGGCAGAGATGGTAGCTACTTGTTGGATTTCACTTGAGTCTTTAATTTTCTTTGATTGTTTTCTAAGACTTTCAACAACGGTATGAACTGCTTTGTCGATACCGCGCTTCAGGTCCATAGGATTGGCACCTGCAGCTACGTTTTTAATGCCATGATTGAAAATAGATTGTGCGAGCACAGTGGCGGTTGTGGTACCGTCACCGGCTGCATCGGCCGTTTTAGAAGCAACTTCTTTTACCAGTTGCGCGCCCATGTTTTCGATGGCGTCTTTTAATTCTATTTCTTTTGCAACAGATACACCATCTTTAGTTACTGCAGGTGCACCAAATTTTTTATCGATGATCACGTTACGTCCTTTTGGACCTAGTGTAACTTTTACGGCATCAGCCAGTTTATCAACGCCTTTTTTAAGTTTATCGCGAGCCGATGTATCGAAAGTAATTTCCTTAGCCATATTATTTTTTGATTTTGATTAAACGATTGTATTTAAATTAGATGATTCCGAAAATATCAGAGTTTCTCATGATGAGGTACTCTTTGCCATCAATACTGATTTCGGTACCGGCATATTTACCGTAGAGGATGTTATCACCAACTTTAACGGTTACGGGTTTGTCCTTCAAACCTTCACCAGTAGCAACCACTTTGCCTTTTTGAGGCTTTTCTTTAGCAGTATCAGGGATAATGATGCCTGATGTGGTCTTTTCTTCTGCAGGCGATGGTTCTACCAACACCCTGTCTTCATTAGGTTTAAAGTTAATTTTTGTAGCCATATGCTTTTTTGAATTTTAGTTTGTTAAACGACTTATTTATTGATGCACTCTCTTAATCAGCTATTATGCCAAACCCCGAATGACAGTAAAATGGGCTAAATTTTTACCGTTTTAGCCGATTGTATGCACTTTCGGGTGCCGAATATGACATTTTTTCCACTTAAACTGCCATAAATGTTGACATTAACCTGTCAGATATCGTACATTTTGAAAACCAATTATACAAATACCATGGAGCGATTGAATGAGAACTGGCTTACCCAAGGCCTGATTGATTATGAGTATAAGAAGTACGTATTACTGGCTTATCTGAAAACTGTGGGTGATTCTTTTGGTAGGGTGGAGTTGTACCCCTTTTTGGCCGACCTTGTTTTTCACTATAGAAACCTGTTGATGGTCAAGGAAAACAAAGACCTGATTTTTGAGTCTTTTCCTAAAGAGATATCCAAGGAAGATTTCAACAGACTTGAGCTCAGCTATAAGAAGATTGTAAATGATGATATGACCATGCAGGAAATTGCATCGATTATTGAGTTTGCCATTCCCAAAGTAAAGGCTTCGCTGGAAGAGGGCTCTCAAATCTATGAAATTGTGGAATCGCATTGTGAGATTAGTCCGATAGGAGTAAGCCCCTTGTATTCGGCAGAGGGTTATTTATTTGTAACCCAACCTCCTGCCAAGGAGACCAATTTGTACAGGTACCAGGTAAGTATTTTTGAGCATGCCGAAGAGACTATGCGCGGACTGAATCTCATGTTTCTGGAGACTTTCAGAAAGGGCCTGGTACAAAGTTATGAGCATATCAAGTTAGATTTGATTAAGAGATACCATGACCTGCCAAACCCAGCAACGTTTTTGGCGGTGTCGCGGATGCGTTTTCCTTATGAGGCAACGTTGATGCCCGTAGTAAAGCGCTTATTGGTTAAGCATATCAGTAGCTCCAAATGAAAAAAGCCCTTGAGTCAAGGGCTTTTACTATATAATATCTTCTAAATTATTCTTCGTCTTCAAGGCTGTCATCTTCTTCAAGTTCCAGGCCGCTGTCAAGATTTAGACTTGGAACCGTAGAGCGTTGTTGGGCCCGGTCAATGATGTCATCTTCTACTTGTGATGGTCTTAATAAGGTTGTGCTCGAAAGAGATAAAACCATAATTGCAATGGCAAATCCCCAGGTAAGTTTTTCCAAAAGATCGGAAGTCTTCTTCACGCCAATAAGATTACTTGCACCAGAACCACCAAACTGGTTGCTTAAACCACCACCTTTTGAATTCTGGGCTAAAACCACCAATACCAGCAGTACCGCTGCGAAAATGATTAAACCAATGATTAATGTGTACATAATTTATTTTTTCAACTCCTCAATTTGCGCTGCAAAGTAAGTCTTTTTTTGTGGAAACTTCCAAATCAGCCGTTTCAGCACTTCTATGGCTTTGTCTTTTTTTCCTTGTTGTATAAGGATATCGGCCAGGGTTTCAGAAATGATACTGTCACCAAATTCAACACTTTTTGCGGCAAGGTCTGTTTCTTCAACCTGCTCTTCCAGGGCCTGCTTTTTTCTTGCGGCCAGGTTGGGCTGCACTTTTATAAAATTGTCAATGATTTTAATCTGCTCCTTTTGCTTGTTATTCCCAGGTTCAATTGGTTTTTTATTTGATTTGATGGCTGCGATCAGTTCTTCTGATTTCTCATCTGTTATATTTTCATCAACAGGAGTCTGCTTTGTACTAACTTTCTTTAAAAGAGTTTTAGGGGTAGTTTTTTTTACAGGTATTTTTTTAGCAATTAATTTTTCCAGGGGCACTGCACTTTTGACATCAGTTGAAGTGCTTTTCTTCTTTGCCACTTTCCTGGCCTTTTTAGGACTCGCTTTCTTTGTGGTTTTTGCCACAGCTTTTTTTGCTACACGTTTCTTTCTTGTTGTTTTCTTTGGCGAAGCTTTTTTCTCTAAAGATTCTGATTTAGCGTCTTCAGTTTTTTTGTTTACAGCAGGCTTTATTAAAGACTCAGCAGTACTTTCATTTTCTATTGTTTTTAAAACTTTGGCAATAACTTTTTTATCAACACGTGGTTCAGGAAGGTCAACAACGATTGCCTGAGGAAAATCTTTTTCAAATTGTTTTTTCAATTTGGCCAGTTTAGTAAGATTTTGTTTTAAATCTTTTCTAAGAGCCGCTGGACTTAGTTTAGCCACCTCATCATCAATCAACTTATAGGTAACAGTTACAGGTACTGCATCTGCCTGAAAATTTTCTTCCCTTACTTCAACAGCTTGAATAATTTGCGAAGTCAGAATTTCTTTTAACAAGCTCCTGTCGGCAGTATAAATTGCTGCGTGTTGAATAAACTTTTCTGCTCCTTTTATTTTTTGATCTTTTACCGAGCGCGAAACCAGTTGGTGAATCAATTGGCTATAAGGGTATTTTTTTTGAATAGCAGCCAAAGCCGCTGTGTCCTTAGCAGTAGTTGAAGTATAATTTTTTACGAGTGTTCTTAAACCTTGCTTATCCACAATTTTTTCTTTCGCAGGGAAGTAAAAGTAATTTAAAAATTACCAATTGGCAACTGTATCGTTGAATATGCTCAGGATGATTTGCTCAAAAATTGTATTTATCAATTGCTCTTCGATAGTTGCAAAATTTTGGTCATTATTAAAGTCCTGATAAAAGGAAAAATTCTTATTTGTAAAGCTGGCTTTTTCATCCAGCAGATTGGTAAAGGTTACCCTTACGTTTATGGTAAGTCTGGTTTGTGCAGCCAGGTCATCAGTCAAGTCTCCTCTGCCTGCCTGAGGTGAAACAGGAGTTAGTATGTAGCTAACAATGGTGCCTTCAAACTGAAGCTCAGCATCGTTTTGGTATATGTTTAAATTGGTGTTTTGCAGAAAGTAGTCCTTTAGCTGGTTGGTAAAATTATCGGCAATGTTGGCAGGTCCGCCTTCAGAATCATTAAAAAAATTTGTCACGCTCATTGAGCTTGCATTTGTAGAAACTCCGGTGAACGAATAGGAGAGACAAGCACCCAATGAAAGCAGTATGGATGCTGCAAGAACATTCAAAGCCATAAATTTTAGCATATCAGTGCTCTTCCAGTTCGTACTGTTTAATTTTTCTATAAAGCGTTCGCTCTGAAATTCCCAAATCTTTGGCAGCATACTTTCTCTTGTTATTATTTTTATGTAATGCTCTAATTATCATTTCTTTTTCTTTTTTCTCTAATGATAACGAATCATCCTCTTCGGTCTCATGCGTTATGTCTTGCACTTCATCAACATCTTCAATAGTCTGGACTTCTGAGGTATTTACATTGAGTAAGACAGGTTCTTGTTTTGGTGTGCTTATTTCCTCGGTACTTTCTTCAAGGTCTTCAAAAAGTTTTTTATTTTCTTTAATTAACTGGGCTGGATGCGATTCACTGTCGAGCATTTGGAGTACGAGTTTTTTTAGTTCGACCATGTCACGCTTCATATCAAAAAGCACTTTGTAAAGTATATCTCTTTCAGAGAAATTATCGGTCATGTTTCGCTCTTTGAATATTGCCGGAAGTGAATTCTCCTTCGGAAGATAATAGTTTAGCGTTTTTGCGTCAATCTCTTTTTGCTCAGCACTTAATACTGAAATTTGATCCACAAGATTTTTCAGTTGCCTGATGTTGCCGGGAAACCTGTACTGCATCAATATTTCTTTGGCATCATCGGTAAGCACAATGGGCTTTACCCTGTATTTTTCAGCAAAATCTGATGCAAACTTTCTGAATAATAACTCAATGTCCACTCCTCTTTCTCTTAGTGGCGGAATGTAGATGGGTACTGTGCTTAATCGATAATATAAATCCTCCCTGAATCTACCGTTTTCAACGGCTTTCATCAGGTTTACATTGGTTGCGGCAACTACACGTACATCTGTTTTCTGAACCTTGGAAGATCCAACTTTTATGAACTCACCATTTTCCAAAACACGCAGTAACCTTGCTTGTGTACCCAAGGGCATTTCACCTATTTCGTCAAGAAAAATGGTGCCGCCATTGGTCACTTCAAAATAGCCTTTTCGGGTTTCGTGTGCTCCGGTGAAGGATCCTTTTTCGTGACCAAATAATTCGGAATCAATGGTACCTTCAGGTATGGAGCCGCAATTGATGGCAATGAATTGTCCGTGTTTGCGGGTGGAAAGGTGATGAATGATTTTTGAAAATTGTTCTTTACCACTTCCGCTTTCACCTGTAATCAATACGGTCATGTCGGTAGCGGCAACCTGTGCTGCTACTTTTATGGAATGATTCAGCAAAGGAGAATTCCCTATAATGCCAAATCGTTGTTTTATGCTTTGAATTTCTGTTTCTGTCACCACTTTACTTTTTTGCTATTACTTCTCCAATAAGCGTTGCGCCTGTGCAATCATTAATGATAACATTAACGTAAGTGCCTTTAACTTGATTTCCTTTAGGGAAGACAACTACTTTATTTGTTGTTGTGCGACCCTGAAGAAAATCGTTTGATCGCCTGGAGTACCCTTCAATTAATATCTTATGTACTTTGCCAATGTCTTTTTGGTTTCTCAATAAAGAATGCTGTCGTTGTTTTTCTATGATTTCATTTAGCCTGCGCTTTTTTACCTCCTCAGGTACATCATCAGCATACTTTTTTGCAGCAAGTGTGCCTGGCCTTTCGGAGTAAAAGAACATGTAAGCAAAATCATATTGTACTAAATCCATCAAGCTAAGGGTTTCCTGATGTTCTTCTTCAGATTCTGTGCAGAATCCGGTGATCATATCAGAAGAGATGCCGCAATCATCTCCAAGAATTTCTTTGATACCAGTTACTTTATTCAAGTACCATTCACGCGTGTATCCGCGATTCATCAATTCAAGTATTCTTGAACTGCCGCTTTGCACAGGTAAATGAATGTAATTGCAAATATTCTCGTACCGGCCCATGGTATGCAATACCTCATCGGTGATGTCTTTGGGGTGGGAGGTAGAGAACCTTACCCTGAGATCGGGATGAACCAAGGCAACCATGGCTAAGAGGTTGGCGAAGTTTACAATTTTTTGAGCTGAAGTTTTTTCAAGCCTGGCTTTATTGTTTTCTTCGGCCGACCATTTATATGAATCAACGTTTTGACCTAAAAGCGTTACCTCTCTATAACCTCTATCAAATAAATCCTGTGCCTCGCGCACAATAGAATGTGGATCGCGGCTTCTTTCTCGTCCCCTGGTAAAGGGTACCACGCAAAAGCTGCACATGTTATCGCAACCTCGCATAATTGAAATGAAGGCGGTAACTCCATTTGAATTGAGCCTTACCGGGCTAATATCTGCATAGGTTTCTTCTCTTGAAAGAAAGGTGTTCACTGCCTTGCTGCCTTCATCGACCTGTTTTACCAGGTTAGGCAAATCGCGGTAAGCATCGGGTCCTGCTACCAGGTCGACTATCTTTTCTTCTTCAAGAAATTTACTCTTTAATCTTTCTGCCATACAGCCCAGTACACCTACAAGCAAGTCAGGTCGCTTAGATTTAAGTGAATTAAACTGACCCAGACGGTTTCTTACGGTTTGCTCAGCTTTTTCGCGAATAGAGCAGGTGTTAAGCAGAATTACGTCTGCGTTTTCAAATGAGGAGGTGGTGTCAAAACCTTCCTTTTTGAGAATAGAAGCAACGATTTCGCTATCGCTGAAATTCATCTGGCAACCGTAACTTTCTATGTATAGTTTTCTTGACTTCCCTGTATTTTCTTCCTGGGTGGTTTTTATCAGGTCACAATTCTCTTCAAGGGTTAAAACACCAATATCAGTAATCAAAGGCTCCATTTAGTTTTATTCAATTAGCAAATGTACGACTTGGCACTGGTGGTGACAAATTGTCATGTAAAATTTGCTAAATTTCTTATTAAAAAAATATGTTAAGAATATGATGTTTATCTACTGTAAATCAAATAGTTATGATGTGGGTTTCACTCAGGACAGGATTGAATTTACTTGCATGTATAAACTAATCTGTCTTTTAAGGAATGAAGGTTTGAGAAGAACATAGTAGAATTGCCCTTAGTACTTTGCTTCTTAAATCAGGTGCATCCA
>CAZVFM010000119.1:0-149 GCA_964626095.1 uncultured Roseivirgaceae bacterium
GTATGTCACCAAATAATTTATTACGGGAATACCGCCTGTTGCAATCACTTGAATTACTGCGGAAAGAAGATCGCAACATTTCGCAAACCACCTTTGATTCGGGCTTCAGCAGTCCATCATATTTCACAAAATGTTTTCAGAGACGATTT
>CAZVFM010000119.1:159-8128 GCA_964626095.1 uncultured Roseivirgaceae bacterium
CCAATGGCTTATCTGAATAAACCCTGAGCCAATTGCTTGCTAAAAAAAATTGCAAGCAAGATCCAATTTTACCATTCATTGAACCATTTGTGCCAGCCATTCGCAGGGCAAGGAGGAATATTTGTAGTACAAAAAAACTTAAATATAAACCATATGAAAACTACCATGAAATTGAGCACGATGCTGCTATTGATGTTATGGGCATCTGCAGTTTTATCTCAAGACAAGAAAGCCACTACACCCACAAAAGAAAAAAGTATGAGCACAACCACCATGAACACCTATGTTATTGAAAGGCAAATACCTGAAGCCGGGGCGCTGAATGCAGCAGACCTTCAGGGAATTTCTCAGAAGTCTTGTTCAGTAATTAAAGAATTAGGACCTGAGATTGAGTGGGTTCAGAGTTATGTTACCAATGATAAAATATTTTGCGTTTACCGCGCAGCGAATGAAAGCATCTTAAAAGAACATGCAGAGAAGGGAGGGTTCCCCATCAATTCTATTAATCAGTTATCTGCTATGATAAGTCCGGCAACTGCCACAGCCAAACTGGAGGAGATAAAAAAGGATTGATTAAGTAAGTAGTTCCTATCAACAGTAAATGTCCTGTGTTTGCGCCTGTCTAAGGCAGGTGAAACGCGGGACATATTTTTAAGCCCTATCATTATTCATTAAAGACGAACAAGGGCATTGGTTTATTCAATTGCCACCTGGCTTTATTGAATTGTTTGAGGAAGCAGATCACTTTTGCCTGTCATTTGCCAATGTACCAATGAGATGGGAATGTTTCCGACTGCATTTAATTGATCAAAGAAATCCTTTAATGCAAAAGTTTGATTGTTTGACTCTTTCATTTTTGCGAAGTCGGCAAGGGTTTGTTCTAACAAATATTTACCGGTGATGTAACTTGTTCCATATCCGGGTTGACGCAAGTAAAGGTGTTGTTCAAAAATCAATAAATCTTTTTCGGTTTTCATCCAGCCTCGTGGGGTGTATTCACTGTGAATATATCCCGCATCTTCCATGGTCATCTCATTGGCCTGTGCATATAAAGATCCCAAACCTCGGGCTGCCCGCTGTGCAATCATGATATATACTATTTCCTTAACACGAGGATCGTCATCATACAGACCAGCCTGCATAAACATTTCCTCTACAGCTGTGGCTGTGCCTTCATTGCGCGAATCAAATATGTTGTACAAGAGCGCATCTCTTCTGATTTCACTTTCGTGCGGTTCCAAATCCATTTGTGCCAGTTCAAACCAATGATAGAAGTGTGAATACAAAGGGCGCGGATCAAGATGCATGGTAATCACAAAGAAGTTACGTTTTTCTTTTGGTACATAATTACCAAGATGTGCACGCAAGGCAGGTTCGAAATAATCTTTTACAGTTACAATCTCTTCTTTGTCCAAAAATGTAAGCAGACTTTTTGCGCTGCGTTCTGCCAATGCATTAAAGGCTTCAGGCGTATTGGCTTCCATAATTTCCGGCAGGTTTCTGTTGCGATGTTCTTCCAGTTTCAGGGAAGTCCATGCCCGGGCCAATTCACGTTTTAAAATCATTACTTCATCCTCCCAGCTAAGCGGTACCAGGTGCACATTTTGTTGATACCAGGTATAGTTTTCCTTTCCAATTCCTGAAGGACCTGTTTTTAAAGGAGCCTGTTGCTCCAGCCAATCAGCAAATTCATTTGTGGATTTAATTGCAGCATTAATGGCATTGACTAATTCCTGATCCTCCTGCACACCAGGCTTTTGTAAGATTTGTTTTAAGTCATCAGTTTGTGCACGTATGGGACGTATACCGGCAATCCAAAGTTCGCGTGCATTGCCGGTAAGATTTTGTTTGGCTTGTTCGTTGAGTGGAGGAATGATTTGTAAATCGCTAAGGAATTTCTTTTTACTTTCTTTATCAAGAGGGAATGAATAAGTCCACACTTCGGTAGTGCCATGGTGCGTAGGACCTTCATGTGCAGGGACATCACTTCTATACATATACACAGAAGTATAAAAAGCAGGATCGCGTTGCCAGGGTTTTAAAATGCGGTGATTAAAATCGTAGCCATTCATCTCTGCCCATACAATGCGCCAGTCTATCTGCTCTTCTATGGGCCACTGGCTATAGTCGATGGCCTGCAACTGCGCTTGTAGTTTTTGGAATGCAGGCCAACGCTTTTCAAAGCTTGCTTCGGTATAATCGGGCGCAGCATCTTTCAGGGGAGGTTTTTCAAATTCGCGCCACTCTTTAAAGAGCTGCACCAAATCCTGATATGAATTGCTTTGCCTGGCTGTTGGTGTTTTACTTGTTTCAGCCTGACAGCCGATAAGTATTATTAAAATCAGAGGCAGGTAGTGTAGAAGTTTTTTCATGGTGAAAATCACATTCTCCTTTTACAAATATTTTAACAACCATTCCCTGGCCTTTTCCTCACTCGTAAATAGTTTGGTGGGTACTGCAGGCTTGTCTATAGTCAGGAAAATATTACCAAGTGCCCTGTTCATAGCAGAGCCTGTAATCAGGGCAGCAGCCTTCACCAGGGTGGTTCCGATTGTTGCGAGGTAACGGCTGGCTTGTTTGGTAGTAGATTTAATACCGCGCATATCAACGAGGAGCGCATAGCTTTTACCTTGAGAAAAAAATATCCTTCTTTCCACACAGGCTTTTGCTATTTCAAGTGAGAGATGCAGGTTGTCAGCGTATTTACCATACAAAATACCCTCTTTTATCCACATAGAGATATAGGCATTTGCTGTTGAGGTTTCCGGGGCTTGTGTTGTAACAATCATATTTATTGGGCTGGGTTTTGCCTGGATTTGTTTGCGAAAGGTAGGCAGAATGGTTTTACTGCACAAGGTTAGGGCTTGTCAGTCGCTCGGCTGTGCTGATTGACAGTTTATCATGAAGGCATCTTGCCTTTCTCCTGATAGAATTTATTTAGTATGTAAGCCAGGGGCTAAGAGAAATATTGGTCACTCGATAAAAGCGAGCGACTGAGGGGGTTGCTATTTTAAGTTGCTTAGCAATGGTTGGTGTCATCACGAACCAAAGCATGTAATTGTTAATTTATTTAGCCACCACTTTAATCAGACTGCCCTTACTCAATTGTTCATTCAATTGCATGCCATTTAGAATGGCCAATTCTTCAAATCGATTTTCGGGCATATTGAAATGCTGAAGTGCTGCTTGTAAGCTCATTTGCTGTGGTATTGTTTTTATTCTAACTACTTCGGGCTTTCTGTTTAGTTTTTCTGAATCACTTAACTGTTTAAAGTTACGCATGCTGAAAAGAAATGAAGGTTGATAACTATTGAATTTAGAAAGTTCAGCAATGCCCATCATGCTATAAATATTGGTTCCGTATTGAATGAGTGCAGCCAGCACCCTGATGGTTCCTTCTTCTTGTTTTTGATCCGCCACCATCAGTATAGATGCAAGTCCGTTTACACTTTCTTTTGATGATTCGACCAAGGTAAGATTGTATCTCTCCAATGTTTTGTTGGCAGCATCTTCCAGCGAAGTTCCTGCAGCTAAGGTAAGCATCATCAATGCCTCTCCGTTTTTAGGCGCCATCTGTACTTGCTGAGGAGTGTTTTGTAATCTCCAGTCAGCGGGCACGGGGTATTGAAATTTCAGTTCAGGATGATAGAAAATACCATTTTCAAAAAATCCTTGTTTTGGATCTTCACCAAGAATTAGTCCATCAATTTTTTTCAAGTAAGCTTCTCTGTTGATTTGCGCATTCGTTAAATTCAATTTTTTCTTCCAGTCTTTGGCCATTTTTTCAACGGTTGCTTTGCGGGCAGTAGGCGAGGGGTGTGTAGATAAGAATTCAGGAATGTCACCTCCACCTGAAATGGCTTGCTGGCGTTCTAATGTCTCAAAGAATCCGGCCATCTCTTCGGCATCGTAATTTATTTTGGAAGAATATTCTACCCCCAGTTTATCTGATTGGCGTTCGTCATCACGACCGAAACTCATCATGGCCAATTGCATACCGGCAGAAAGTGGTTCTACAAACTGACCTAATTGAGGTACCAGTATAATGCCGGCAATCAAGCCTATTTGTCCGAGCATGGCATTTCTTTGTTGTATCACCGAATGTCTTGCGGTAATGTGTCCAATTTCATGACCTAATACGCCTGCAAATTCGGCTTCATTGTTAAAATGTGCCATAATACCCCTGGTGAAATACACATAACCACCGGGTACAGCGAAGGCATTGATTACCGGTGAGTCAACAATTTTGAACTCATAAGCCAGTGCAGGACGGTGCGAAATGGCAGCCATTTCCTGACCCTTTTCATTGATGAATTTTTGTAATACCGGATCATTGTATAATCCGAAGAAGGCCAAAATTTGAGGATCGGCTTCTTTGCCCATGGCTATTTCCTGTGCTTCTGACATCATCACCATCTGCTTTTTTCCGCTTACAGGGTTAACGGCACATGCAGCAAAGAATAGCAAACAGAATGTGAGCCCAATATTTGTCAGGTACATGCTTGTCTTCATCATTTTTCTATTTTTAAATTACAGTCATTTTTACAAGAACAAAACTAATGGCATTAAGCTGATTGTTGTTGCACTAAAGTCTTTATCAATTATATAAGTCACATATTTCATTCATCGACTTGCTTTCATTCAAGTTAACCCATATTTAGTTCTTTCGTGCTTTTTAAGCTTTAATCACTTTATTCTGGTAATTAAAGAATTTTTATTTGCCGGGGGATTACTATATTCATGTCCCATTAATCACTAAACCATGAGAACAAGCATTAGTTTACTTTCTGTATTACTACTGGCTACTTGCAGCACAGATACAAAGCAAGGGGAGGAGCAGGTGAAGAGAGCTGTACCTGAAGCTCAGTATACTTTAAGCAGCACACAAACCCATAATAAATTCAGTAGCAGCATACCACCGGTACTCAGGGTAAACAGCGGTGAAGTGATTGAATTCTTTACAGAAGAGGCCACCGATGGACAGTTGCATGCCGGTTCTAGCACAGCTGATTTGGCTACCTTAAGTTTTGATCCTATTCACCCACTTACAGGTCCGGTGTATATAGAAGGTGCTGAACCGGGAGATATACTTGCGGTAACCTTACATAAAATTGAAATAGGCGATTGGGGCTGGACGGCCATCATTCCCGGTTTTGGTTTTTTGGCAGATGAGTTCCCTGATGCTTACCTTAAAACGTATACCTTCAACAAGGAAGATAAGTGGATTAAGTTCAACGAACACATCCATGTACCGGTAAAACCATTTGCAGGTGTATTGGGTGTTGCACCTGATACTGATTCTTTATTGAGCACGATCCCTCCGAGGGCCAATGGAGGTAATATGGATGATCCGAATATGACCGAGGGGACTACAGTTTACTTGCCTGTTTTTGTACCTGGCGCCTTGTTCTCTATAGGCGATGCCCACGTTGCGCAAGGTATGGGTGAGGTGTGTGGATCGGCAGTAGAAGCACCTATGCGTTTTATTATTGAATTGAATCTGATTAAAGGCAGCAGAAAAATACAGGAACCGCAATATGAAACTGATGCGTACTATGCTACCACCGGTTTTGATACTACCATTGATGGGGCTACAAAGAAAGCGGTGCGCTACATGATTGATTACCTGGTTGAAGTACAGGGCATGGAGCGGCAGGAAGCTTATGTACTCTGTTCGGTCGCGGCCGATTTACATATTGCTGAAGTTGTTGATGTGCCCAACATGTTGGTTACGATGCATATTTCCAAATCACTTTTCAGTGACCCGAAACATTATGCGTTAATGAACAAGTAATACCTGTTTCACTTTGAAAAGTATTTCATTATACCAATTTAAAAGTGATGAAATTAAGATTAGTGTTGATGCCCGATTTGATGGAGATCAATTGATCATTGAGGGATATGATATTGGTAAAAGGGTTGAAGCTTATTGGGGTGATTCGGATTATGAATACACAATGACGATTCCTGTTGAGGGTGTAAATTTTTTATTCCAATATTTTAAGATTGAACCCCGGGAAAAAGAGCTTCTGTTGGTTGCTTTGGCAAAAAGATTTAATACCAATTCCTGTTATTCGGATATTGCCAAACTACTTGATGAGAACCATATTAAGTACGAAGGATTTTCATGGAGCTAGGCTCAATTACTTTTCGTTAGCATACTTTTCAAGCTTTTGAAAAGCTTCCTTCCATGCATCAACAAAAAATTCCCTGGCCTCTTGCCATTCTGCAGAGCTCTTCCAGCCGGTATGCATTAAGGTAGCCGTGGTGTAGCCTTTGTGTGGTGTAAAAACAATCGTCACATTGGTAAGGGGTTGAATATTATTCATGAAGTGGCTGAATTGCTCGGGACCTTTCCACTCCACATTGATGTGTTTATTCTTTTCAATAGCCAATACCTTACAACCTATGGTACTATTTACTTCAGGTCTTTCGGGCTCCCAAAACAGTTCGTATTTACCCCATACCTCGGGTTCAACGTGGGCCTTAACTGTCAACCATTTTTCCAAATGTTGGTTTTCGGTAAAAAATGCAAATGCTTTTTTAACTGAGCAATTTAGTTTAGCTGTTTGAATGATGATGCCTGGAGCATTGTCCTGTGCCGTACTTGAATAAATTCCGAAAAATAGAAGGCCAATCGTTAATAAAGTATTGCGCCTAATCAGCCATGTTGTTTTCATGATGGTAATCTTTTGATGCTTAATAGTCAGTTCCAATGCCTTATTCAGAGAAAGGATATTAGCAGAATAAATGTCGTTAATTTTAATGAATATACTACTAATTCTGTGCCAAACGCTTGATATTGTTTTTTACTCATTCTTCGATTTAAAATAATTTTTTAGTCTTTGCTTGATGAAGTACTCCCAACCGCTGGTACAGCTTTTCCTGGTAAATTCCGGAATGTTTGAAGGGAAGTCTTTCGTTATGGTATGAACCAGCTTCAACTTTGTGTTTTCCCCTTGTTCAACTAATTCAAAGGTTACAAAAGAATCACCTGTATACCCTTCGTATTTCCAATTGTATGCTATTTTTCTGAGCGGCACTACTTCTGTTATTTTCCAAAGGTGAGGAAATACCCTGTCTTCGTTTTTTACAACAAATCTTGTCTCGAACCCAACTTTAGGTTCAAAGGCTTCAATGTTTTCAAAAAACCATTGCCTCATTTGTTCCGGTTCTGTTATCGCATTCCATAGTTCGTCTATTGAAACACCAAAAACCTGCTCTACTATAATGGGTTGCTCTGATTTTCTCATCTTTTTTAAGTTTTTAGAATTGGAAAGTGCTCATTGAGGAACTAATTGCAGGGCCTTTTTACTTTGTCCACCCGACATTTTTTTTCCATTCCTCAATTTCCCGTTTTCGTTCTTCAAAATCTTTAGGTGGTAATTGATTTTCGTTTCGGGCTTGACTTCTTATGATTTCAGTCTGTTCTTCAAGAGAGTTAAGTCCGATTGATTTTCTCCTTTGATTTACTTTGCTTAAGTCGTCAAAAGTATTTGGACTTAATTCTCCATTTTCATCCCAATCAAATTGAGTACCATAAAGTTGGGGATTACCTTCAAATACCGCTACCCGGTCAGCCAGGTAAGCTAAGTTTTTTGAGTTGGCTTTGTTTTCTCTGACAGCATCTTCTAATAATTTCAGGCACTTTTTCATAAAGTCAGGCAATCCTATTGCGTGTTGTATTACCAACCAAGCTGCCTCACTGGCTTCAAGGCCTACTTTCCTGGTTGTGGGATAACCTATTTTGTCAATAATGTTGTTTAATATCTCAGCATTTTTGCTGTGTAGTTTTGCCATTTCTTCGTTGTAGCCTTCACCAAGTTGTCCAAGTTGAATCAGTTGGTTCCTTAGCGCCAAGTCAGCATTTTTTAGTTCAACTATTATTTCTGCTATATCCTTATGATCCATGGTGTGGTACTTTAAAATTGCCATAAAGGTTTGAGGCTCCCCTAATGTGCTGTTTTTC
>CAZVFM010000120.1:0-8106 GCA_964626095.1 uncultured Roseivirgaceae bacterium
ATAGTCTGCTGAAAAAACTAAGCCTGCATTCGGCCCTGGATAAAATTCCTGAACAAGTGTTGAAACTACATGTAGGTAAATTGCTGGGCATACTTCAGAAAGCCATGGACGAAAAAAAGCAGGTGGTATTGAAAGATTATCATTCTGCCAACAGCCAGGAAGTGAAAGACCGCTTAATAGAACCCTTTCAACTAAGCAAAGATTATCAGGCAGTACTCGCATTTGAAGTGCAGGATCAGGAATGCAAATATTTTAAACTGGAACGTTGTGGAGATATTTTGACCTTAGATAAGGATTTTGCACATACCGAGAAGCACCTTGCCCAACAAACCGATATGTTTGGTTTGAGCGGAACGGAAGAATACTGGATAAGTCTCAAACTTTCGCTGAAAGCTTATGTCCTATTGCGGGAAGAATTTCCACGCGCACTTCCCTATCTTGAAAAAAGAGAAGATCACTATTTTTTTCATGGACCTGTAAATGATTTCAAAGGAGTTGGAAGATTTGTTTTGGGATTGATGGATGAAATTACCGTACTGGAAAATGTTGCATTTAAAAAATACCTTCAAGAGAAATTAGTAGGACAAAAGTTAATATGATTGTCTACAATACCCGCATTCTAAAGTTTGGAAAGAAAGGAGAAAAATCCGGGTGGACATATATTGAAATCAGTAAGTCTCAGGCCGAAAAATTAAATCCAGGAGTAAAAGTTTCCTTTCGCGTAAAGGGCAAACTCGATCAGTTTTCAATCGAAAAACAAGCTTTGGTACCTATGGGCGATGGCAATTTCATTCTACCCATCAATGCCGAATTGCGTAAAGGCACAGGTAAAAAAGAAGGCGACACATTGAAAGTAAGTTTGGCATTCGATAAACGTGAACTGGAGCTTTCATCAGATTTTGTGGCTTGTCTCAAAGAAGAGCCAGCTGCATTAAAACACTTTGAGTCATTAACCAAGGGCCATCAAAACTATTTCAGCAAATGGATTGAAAGCGCAAAAACTACCCCCACCAAAACCAAACGCATTGTAATGGCCCTTACAGCATTAAGTAAGGGGCAAGGATTTCCGGAAATGCTAAGGGAAAATAAAGGGAGGCCATAGAGTTAAAACCATATAAATTGTCCGCTCCTACACTAATTCGAACATTTTATATTTTATATAGGAATGTTCTGAAAATGAAGCTTATTTTTAAACCTTTAACCAACTCCAAAATATTATGAAAATGTTATACCGCAATGCATTAACAATGCTGCTATTGGCAGGAATCACGGTTCTGCCGCTTAGCGACATAAATGCACAAAAGAAAAAGAAAAATGCTCCTTCCCCCACTGAACAGTCTGTTCAACCTGAGAAGAAGAAAGATGAAAAAAAGAAAATTGAAGACCTGGTGAAGGGTCACACGAAAATTGAAGGTCTTTTTACTTTTTACCAAGACACGACTTCAGGCGAATTGAAGATGCTCATCACAAAAGATCAGATTGATAGAGAGTTTATTTATTTCAGCCAGGTAGCTGATGGTGTTACTGATGCCGGGGCCTTTAGAGGCGCATACAGAGGATCAAAAGTTTTTAAGATCGAAAGGTACTATAACCGATTTGAGTTTGTTACACAAAACACATCACATTACTTTGATCCGGAAAACCCCCTAAGAAGGGCTGCAGATGCCAACATCAGCCGGGGCATTATGGCCAGCGCTAAAATTGAAGCAGCTGAAGAAGATAAAGGAGTATACTTGATTAAAGCTGATAATCTCTTTCTGAAAGAAACCTTTCTGCAAATAAAGCCCCCTGCTTTTCCTAATCAACCACCTACAGCATTCAAGCTGGGCAATCTTGATACAGAAAAGACCAAAGCGCTGGGTATTAGAAATTATGAAAAGAACACAGACCTTGCAATAGAATACGTGTACTCTCAACCCTCAGTACTTAATTCAGGATCAAGCGCTGTTACAGATGGCAGAAATGTAAGTATAAAAATGTATCATAGTTTAATTGAAATGCCTGACAATGGTTACGAAGCTCGCTTTGACGACCCACGTGTTGGCTACTTCACCACACAGGTAACTGACATGACCTCCACTTCTCCTACACCCTATCGTGACCTCATACACCGTTGGAATCTTAGAAAGAAAAATCCGGACGCAACAATTTCAGAACCTGTTGAACCCATTGTATGGTGGATAGAAAACACAACACCAATTGAGTGGAGAGAAACTATACGTACAGCAGTGTTGGAGTGGAATAAGGCTTTTGAAAAAGCTGGCTTTAGAAATGCAGTGGTAGTGAATGTACAACCCGATGATGCCGATTGGGATGCAGGAGATATCCGTTACAATGTTTTGCGTTGGACCAGCTCTCCTAACCCTCCTTTTGGTGGTTACGGACCAAGCTTTGTAAATCCGAGAACCGGACAAATACTTGGCGCAGACATCATGCTTGAGTTTGTATATCACACCAATCGGGTAGTTTATGAAAAATTGTTTGATGGCCTTGCAACTGAAACTGAAGAAGGAATTTTCTGGGGTGTTGATCAGGCCCACTTTTGCTTTGCCGGCCTTCACATGCAACACAACATGTTATTTGGCCAAGCCGCGCTAATGGCAAGCGGTGCTGCTGATTTTGAAATGGAGGGTATGAAGAAAGAAGCCATGGCGGAACTACTCATGCACGAAGTTGGCCATACGCTCGGGCTAAACCATAACATGAAAGCCAGCCAGTTATTTTCACCTGCTGAACTAAGTAATCCCGAACATATAAAGGGGAAAGCACTATCGGGTTCTGTGATGGACTACTTAGCCATCAATGTAACTAACGATCGTAGCAAGCAAAGTCATTATTTTTCTACTACTGTTGGTCCTTACGACATCTGGGCAATTCAATGTGGCTATTCTCAAGTTAAATCTGATGAAGAACTTGAAGCAATACTCGCGCTTTCAACAAAACCTGAACATATTTTTGGTAATGATGCAGATGATATGCGTTCCCCAGGTAAAGCTATTGATCCTCGTGTAATGATTGGTGACTTATCAAATGACCAAATTAAGTACTCTATCGACCGCATGGACTTAACCAGAAATTTGATGAAAGACCTGAAAACTAAATATAGTAAAGAGGGGCAGTCTTACCATGAACTTAACCAGGCTTATAATGTATTGATGGGACAATATGCAGGGGCCGGTGGAGTTGTTTCGCGTTTCATTGGTGGTGTGTATGTAGATCGAGCCATGATAGGACAAGAAGGAGCAAGCAAACCTTATACTCCGGTAAGTCTGAAAGACCAGAAACGTGCCATGGATGCCTTGAGTAAATATATTTTTGCTCCCAATGCTTTTGCTGTTCCCAACGACTTATACAACCATTTAGCTCGGCAACGCAGAGGTTTCAATTTCTTTGCAGGTCCGGAAGACCCTAAAATTCACCAACAGGTTTTGGGTTACCAGCGCAATGTACTCAACCACTTACTTCACTTCAATACTTTGCAAAGAATTGTTGATTCAGAACTTTACGGAAATACGTATAGCCTATCCGTGTTTATGGATGACCTTACCAAGTCCATCTTTTTACCAGATATCAATGGCACAGTAAATACATTCCGTCAGAATTTGCAAATCGAATATGTAAATATGCTGAAAGGTACACTGGTAGGTAACACTGCAAGTAGGTATAATAACATGGCTAAATCTGCCGCTTTATATAATCTGAATTACATTCGCGGACGTGCGGCTGCCGCCAGTGGCGACCTTTCTACCCGTGCACACAAAGAGCATCTAAAAGTGTTAATTGATAATGTGATAAAAGAGATAAAATAAATTTTCTTTCAACATTTAATTTATAAGGCCAGCATTTTAATGCTGGCCTTTTAATTTGAATCACAAATAAAGTTAATCCTATAGTCTCTCCACACTTGCAAAATCAGTCAAAGCAAATGGCTGTCGTGTTAAGCGATTGCCTGTTGCCTGATACAATGCATTGGCCACAGCTGCACCAATCGGTGGTAAACCGGGTTCGCCTAATCCGGTAGGATCAATACCATTTTCTACAAAGAATGTTTCTATTTCCAGTGGTGCTTCACTATAACGAATCAGTTTGTAGTTATGGAAATTACTTTGATCGGGTTTTCCATCTTTAAATGACATGGCGCTATACATGGCATGTCCTATACCATCCACGATACCTCCTTCAATCTGGTTACGCGCCCCTTCAGGATTAACCACAATACCACAATCAACCGCGCACCAAACTTTTTGTATTTCCGGTTTGCCATCTTTCATCACCAGGTCTACCACTTGCGCAACATAAGAATTATGACAGTAGTATGCAGATACTCCGCGGAACACACCGTCTTTTTTCGCAGTCCAATTTGATTTTTCTTTTACGAGTTTGAGTACACCGGCATAACGCGCAGCATCATAATCGTTGCGCTCACCTACCGGATTATTAATAGCTCTTTCAAAGAGTTCCAATCTGAAATCAAGCGGATCTTTGCCCATGGCTTCGGCCAGTTCATCTAAAAAGCATTGCTCGGCAATCGCAATAAAATTAGAACGTGGTGCACGCCAGGCACCGGTAGTAATATTGGAAGGAAGCGTATGATTTTCAGATTGATAATTCTCTACTGCACCAGCAGGGAAACGATTGTCAAACACAGGGCTTCCATGTACGCCCGCTCCACGAATTTTTATCCCTAACAAATTATTGTCCTTATCAAGAGCGGCCTGGTATTTTACTTTATAAGCCGGACGATAAGTACCTTGTGTCATATCATCTTCACGGGTATACACTAATTTGATAGGCGCATTTACTTTTTTCGAAATCATGGCAGCCTCCACACCAAAATGTCCGTAAAGTCTGCGACCAAAACCTCCACCCTGCCGCGTCATCATGATGCTCACATTTTCAATTGGCATATCTAACACTTTAGAAACCGTGATGCGCAATTGCTCGGGTGTTTGTATCGGACCCAGCAATTCAGCCTTGTCAGGCTTAACATCCGCAAAGAAGTTCATGGGCTCCATGGTATTGTGTGCCAGGAATGGTGCGCTGTAGGTTTTTTCTATTACGCGTGCCGCTTTCTTAAAAGCTTCATCCGGATTACCATCTTTGCGTGAAGGTTTCTCTGCTTTTTTCTCCATCAGTTCACTCAATGCTTTATCATGATCATCAGAGCTTTCTAAAGTTGAAGCAGTTTCCCACTCCACTTTTAATGCCTGCTTGGCTTTCATTACTTCCCAGGTAGAGTTTCCAACTACCACTACCAAATCAGGAAAGGCAATTACATCCGACCATTGTTTTTCTATTCCTTCAGGATAAGTAGTAAGTGTAAAAACATCTTTGATACCGGGCATATTGCGTGCTGCAGTATCATCCAATGATTTCACTTTCATACCAAATGCTGGCGCATGTGCTATCATGGCGATGAGCATACCATCACGCTTGACATCCAAACCAAACAAAGGTTGACCTGTAATTACTTTTTTACCATCAACATTTTTTGTTGGCTTACCTATAATTTTAAAATCCTTTGCATCTTTCAATTCCACTTCCTGCGGTACTTCCATTGTTGCGGCTAATGAAGCAACTGCTCCATAACCAATGGTTTTTCCGTTTGGATGCTTAATTACTCCTTTATCCGTTGTTAAATCTGAAACAGAAACTTCCCATTGTTGTGCCGCGGCTTCCATCAACATGCGTCTTGCAGTAGCACCTGCCGTGCGCAAACTTTTCCAACTGGCTCTTATGGATTGACTACCTCCGGCTATCTGACGTGAATATAAATTCATATCGAGACCTGCCTGTTCTACAAGTACATTTTTCCAATCAATATCCAATTCTTCTGCAACCAACATGGGCATAGATGTTTTTACATTCTGCCCGATTTCCGGATTTGGTGACATGATGGTTACAAGACCATTATCTCCTATTTTTAAATAAGCATTAATGTTAAACCATTCATCGGGCATTTGCAGTAATCCGAGTTTATCTTCTGCAGGACTGCAACCCATGAGCCAGTTAAAGCCTATTACCATTCCGCCACCGGCAGCAGCAGTTACTTTTAAGAATGATCTTCTGTTATAATGTGTTTTAATGAGTGTCATGTTTTGATGTTTTTTGTTGATGAAATCAATTCATAAATCAACTGTTGGCGGCTGCTTTCTTTACAGCTTCCTTGATGCGCACATATGTACCGCAACGGCAAATATTTCCGTTCATAGCTGATGCAATGTCTGCATCATTTGGATTTGGATTCTTCTTTAACAAAGCTGCAGCTGACATGATCTGCCCTGACTGACAATATCCGCACTGCATTACATCCACTTCATCCCATGCCTTTTGCACCGGATGATCTCCGTCTTTTGATAGACCCTCAATCGTAACTACACTACTACTACCTACAGCAGATACCGGCAAGGAACAAGAGCGAATAGCTTCACCATCAAGATGAACCGTACAGGCACCACATTGTGCAATACCACAACCGTATTTCGCGCCAACCAGTCCGAGAGAATCGCGCAACACCCACAATAATGGAGTATCTGGAGCAACATCAACTTCCTGGGTTTTTCCGTTTACTTTCAATTTAAAGATTGCCATAACGCAGAATTTGTTTGAATGGATTGATTTTGAAAAGAGAAGCGGAATTTACCAATACCATTTTAGAATAGCCAAGATTAAATGGACTATTTGTGGAATTTGGGGATGAGTGGCTTATTCGGAATTGGGGATTAGGCATTGGTCATAGGTTCACCCGGGTTTGTTTAGAGGTGGATAAATCCAACATATTGTCCACCAACACGAATGTAAATAAACTTGCTGACACTCCAGGCGACACAGTCGCCCCTCACTAAACAAACCGTGTTATAGCCTGTACTTTATTCTACGACTTTCAGTTTATTTTCCTTTTTAATTGAGTTAAATATGATACAAGAAATTACTATAATTAAAAAACTGAAAACTAATTTATATAAAGACAAATTAAATTGTAGATCAACGAAATTTTCGAGTCCAATCGTGCGGCTTAAATCACTTACTGTAAAAAAATACAATATTTTGCTAACAACTATTGAACCAACTAAAATAGGAATATTGGTCAATTTTTTAAAGTTGTAATTTTTGTCAGCATACTTTATATAAGAAAATATTGTTAGTGAAATAGTTAAGAATATAAGTAATCCTATTGAAATTATATTCAAATTATTAACTCCAAACTTATTTGCAATTAAAACTGAAAAACTTGTAATTAAATCTGTTGCTGTTATAAATACTAAGAACACTAAAATACCTTTTAAATACGGTGCTATTTTATTTCGGAAATATTCTTTTTTATTGATTTTGCCAAATTCAGTTGTTAATTCTTGAATATCTCCAATTCGTTTAGTTGCAATTAGAAAACATTCGTAAGGGCTTAATCCCAACTTCTGTAGTTCTGTGATCTCTTCAAGCAAATGGCTTTCCAGTTCGTTAACATTATCTGGAGTCATACTTGAGTTTTCAGATAATTCCTTTCTCCAGATTCCTACACTATTCTCAAGATTAAACTTGGTTCTGATTTCCATAAATTTGATATAATTTGATTAATAATTCCCCAATTTTCTTTTTCAACACAAAGTTCCTTCTTCCCTTTCTCACAAATTTTATAATATTTCCTTTCCCTTCCTGAATCTGTGACTTTCCAATAAGATTTTATGAAGCCTTTCTTTTCTAATTTGTGAAGAACGGGATATAAAGTGCCGTCCTTGTATTCTATTTTGCTATTGGATATTTCTTTTACTTTCTTAATAATTTCGTATCCATAAGACTCTTTTTTAGAAATGATCGTGAGTAAAATAGGTATTGAAGAAGCACCAATTAATTCTTTAGATAATTTTTCCATGAAATAATATTTATTTCACAAAGATACATAGAAGATCAATGTAAATAAAATAACTTGATGGTTTTTTATATTGGCTAAAACTATAGAATATGAATAATTTGCGTATTCACAGCTAGAAGCTGGTAGCTCGCTACTTATTCTGCTTTCGTCATTTCCACTCCTGGTCCGTACAAAACTCTTCCACTTCTTGTGCCTTTGTGTTGCTCATTTTCTACCACAAGCTCTCCATTTACAAT
>CAZVFM010000121.1:0-8067 GCA_964626095.1 uncultured Roseivirgaceae bacterium
AATGTTGCTCCCCCCTTCTCCCCTCCTCCAGCTTCAGCTCCCTCTCGCATCAGATTTCTATTAGTATCAACACCATCAACTGCGTCAAATATTCCACTTGTAAGCTCATTAGCTGCGAATAAAAGCTCTGCTCCTCCAAACCATGTAAGTGATTGCCCCACTGTCGGTACTGCCAAAGCAATTCCTACCATTCCCCCAACAACCTGTCTTGCTACTCTTGCACCTTTACTATTTCCCGTTAGGTCAAAGAAATCCCCAAGTAAAGAAGCTCCCTGACCTAATCCACCTTCAACAAGCTCTAAGTTGCTTGGAGCAGACTTCCAGTTTGGATTATAGTTTAATGTCATAAATCCATCAGCCCTTTGCTCAATCTGAAGCAACCCAACATTAGGAGGGGAACTAGCTGCCTGGAAATTATTGTCATGTCTTACAAATTCCTGATGTCCTGACTCAAAATACTGATCGTGTCTTGGCTGGCTATGGAATGCATATTTAGCATAAATATGATTCTTATTTGTAATCGTTTTTGTTTGTCCATCTTGGTATCTAATAACAATCTTCTCCTCCAATCCATCCAAGTCAACAGCTCTTACAGGTGTATTCCCCGCAAACTGGTAAGGCGTATACCAGGGATACGATTTAGTTAAAGGATCAACACTCAAAAACTTCGCTATCCGTGGATTGTATATCCTGAAGCCATAATCATACACTGCATCGCCAAAGTTGTCTTTCTCCTTGGCGTTAAAGCCGTAGCGGTAGTCCCCACTTGCCACTGCCAGGCTCTCATAAGAGCCACCTGCTGTGCTGTACAGGGCTGCCCCCCACTCAGGCGCAAGCGTCCCGCTTGTGCCTTTTAATTTACACAACATACGACAGTTCAATTAAACCTTTCTTATTATAAAAATCCCTTGCACTACTATGCAGGTAATCCTCCTCGTTCTCTACAAAACCAGCTTCTACCGGGTTCCTGTGTATATACTCCATCTTTTGATAAAACATTTCTATGTTCAATATCTCAATTGGTTTATTGTGCTGCTGCCAAAGTTGCCATTCATTATTATTGCTGTTCTGCATTCCGGCTCGCTCCATCAACCCAACCATCCATTCCCTTCTACTCTCTTCCGGATGTTCTGCTATAGCATTTCGAAGCATACGCGATGTGAAACTTTTCATCTCGCCTACAATTTTATCTAAAGCCCTGCCTTTACTGCCTATAATCATGTGTATATGGCTAGGCATAATACACCATGCATAAATTTCCAAATCTTTTTCACTTTGGCAAAACCGCCAACTTTCTAATACAATCTCTTTGTACTCTTTCCTTATAAATAAATCAATCCAGTACATTACAGCAAAACTGATAAAGTAAAGTTTATCGTTGTCTCCAAATTTGTACTTCCTGCTCATGCAGAAATATAAGCAGTGCTTTTATGAGGCACAAGCGGGACTTGCGCCTGAGGGGGAGACGCTTGCGCCTGGGGGGAGACATATTACTGTTCATCGTGGATCAGCAATTCAACACGCCTGTTTTGCTTTCGCCCTTCTTCCGTGCTGTTTTCCACAAGGGGTTTTGTACTGCCTAAACCGAAAGTTTCTACACGATTGATTTCCACACCATTGATAACCAGGTATTCTGCCACCACATCCGCCCGCCTTTTGGACAGGCTAAGGTTGTGCCCATCACTTCCGGTATTGTCGGTATGACCGGAAATTTTGACCAAACGTTCCGGATGCAAGAGCAGGTAATCAACAATAGCATCGAGCATGTCAAAATGATCGCCTCGCAGGTTCGCCTTGTTTGTTTCAAACAGGAGCTCTGCACCCAGTATAATGAGGCTGTCAGCCTTCATTACCGGATTTGACCTGGCAATTACCGTGTCCATAAGCACCGGCATTACTTCTGGTACTTCCTGTTTAGGCTTATAGGTTGAATCGCCCGGTATTCTCTTGTAAACATTGTATTCACCCTTCTTCGAATTCCTCGCTACCTTCTTCTTAAATTTTTTAAAACTTATGGCGCGCAATGACGATGGGTGCCCTGATTGGATGCGGCACAGCCTGCGAAAGCATAGCACCTTGCCAAATATGGAATGACGTGAGTTCTTGTTTACGCGCTTCAGCATTTCCTTGTTCGCACCCCCCAGGTGAGACACCATCAAGGGCATTTTTGGATTGCCGTACTCACGGCCAACATTATTGGGTGGCCCAACAAATTGAGCATTAACACAAAAGAAGCCAAACAGTAGAACTGACAGGAAAAGTGCTTTCATCAGGCAGTTAAGTGATTACAAAAAGAGACGACAAGTACTCAGGCGCAGATCACTCACTCCTGCCATCTTTTATTGTATTCCGGCAGGTACTCCAACGGTGGCACAGTTAATACTTCCGTGAAATAGCAACGGGAAGAAGGGCGTAATATTGTGGAGAACTCTCTCTCCTCTGCTATGCTGAGATTATATTTCTAAGAAACACAAGGACTGATGCAACAAGTAAATTACCTGCATGAATTATATCCTTAACCATATCTATTGCTAAATTGCGCGCTTAATAAAATCAGATGAAAACAGCAGAAATACACACCGCCAGAGGAGTAATGAAAATCAACTTCTTTGAAAAAGATGCTCCCAATACCGTAAAGAATTTTATCGACCTGGCTGAAAAGGGTTATTATGACGGCCTTACTTTTCACCGCGTAATCCCCAATTTTGTGATACAGGGTGGTTGTCCTAACGGGATTGGCAATGGCGGACCAGGCTATACCATTGATTGCGAATTGGATGGAGAAAATCAATACCATGACCGGGGTGTTTTGTCCATGGCGCATGCCGGAAGAAATACCGGAGGTTCACAATTCTTTATCTGTCACTCCAGGCAAAATACTGCGCACCTTGACCGCAACCATACCGTGTTTGGTAAAGTGGTGGAAGGATTGGAAGTGATTGATGCCATCCGACAGGACGATGTGATGGAAAAAGTATTGATTATTGATAATGCTTAATACAAGAATACTCAGTTTGTAAAGTGATATAAGAATACGGACAAAGCGGTAAATGCCGGCTTTGGGTTGTCCTTAATTTCAAGCGCTACATCCACTTCAAACTTGGTTATCCCCCTAAGGTTAACTATCGAATGAAGTTTTGCCCTTAACCTTACTTCAGCATTTACAATTACCGGCTGGTTAAACTTTAACTTTTCAATACCGTAATTCACCATCATTTTGATGTTATTGAATTGTGCAATCTGACCCCAGAGGTAGGGAACCAATGAAAGGGTGAGGTAGCCATGTGCGATGGTATTGCCAAAAGTACCTTCCTTTTGTGCGCGCTCCTGATCGATATGGATCCATTGATGATCAAGTGTTGCATCCGCAAACTTATTGATCTGCTCTTGACTTATCTTGTGATAATTTGATACACCAAGTTCTTTACCAAGGTAGCTTGCGAATTCATCATGACTGGAAATAATCAAAGGACCCATAAACAATTTTAAGGTTTAGTCATTTCAAAAATAGAATTATTTTTCAATACCAAAAAAATCTCTCACTTGCGCAATCATCTGATTTTTGGTGAGCTTATCTGCATTTTCAACTTTAGCAATTTTCCCTTTGAATGATTTACTTTCCTGCAATAAATTTAAAAACTCCACTTTAGCATGGGTTGGTCCGAAAAGATAAATTTCATCGAATTTTTTAATGGCTTTTTCTATCTCTTTATAATACTTCCCTTTCGCCAACATCTTCTTGTTTTGTTTATTGTCTTCATTATTTGAAAATGCATCTGCCCTGAACCTGGTTCGACTGCTTCCTTCACCCTCCTCTCGGCTTAGTCTTTTATATTCAGATGCAATTACATCTACTATTGGTGTTGTGTCTTTAAAACTGATTAAATGTGCTTTCGCATGATCCATCCAAATACCCGCCACTTTCTTTTTCATATATCCTGAATTTACTTTTGATTTTACGAATTTAAGATGATTAATACACGTTAAATATGATGAAAAATCCAGAGAAAAGATGACTTTTATCATATGGGAAATATAAGCCGATATAGACTAATTTATTCTATTTTGCTTGCACTGGCTTTGGTCCATTATTCAAGTTTTAGTACCGCTCAGGGAAACTATATTCAGGAATACCAAATCCTGTTTCAAAAAGCGCAGCATTATTACGATACCGATGATTATGTAAACGCATTTGCCTCCATTAATAAATCGATAGAAAAATATGCTGGTTATCCGGATGCATATTTGTTAAGGGCAAGAATTTATGAGGTGAATAAGGAATACAACAAAGCACTCTTGGACTATAGCGTATATCTTGAATGGCGTCCAGATCAAAAGCAAGCAGTATTTATGAGAGGTACTTTGCTTTATAGATTGGGCAGATTTGATGAGGCAATTAAAGATTTTAAAGTAGTCTTACAATTAAAGTCAGTTGAAACCAATATTATTTTATTCAAAAAACCAAAATTTGAAAGTGGCGTCACTGAAATCATGACTACAGAAAAAAATAGTAATGATTACGTTTATCATTATATCGCCTTGGGCTATTTAGGTCTTGAAAAGTACAGGCTGGCCATTCAATACCTGGACAGTGCGATTTTACAAAATGGGAACGAACCAGATTTATATTATCACAGAGGCTTAGCGCATGAGAAATTGGGAGAAGAAACGTTTGCCATAAACGACTTTAATAAATGCATAAGTATAAACCCCGAGCATGCTGCCGCACAATTTCAATTAATAAGTCTGCATAAGGGTTCAGCACCTAACAGTAAAACATATCTTGAAAAACTGGATGAGAATATCTCACTTTATCCGAATTATCCTGAACATTATCTTGAAAGGGCCTATCACTTGATGAACAATAAAAATTACACAGCAGCATTACAAGATTTAAACGAGGCGATTAGAATTTCACCTGATGACAGTGATGCCTTGCTCAATCGCGGCATAGTAAAAGAACACCTTAATGATTTTACTGGCGCTGAACAGGATTACTTAAATGCCATTGAACTCGAAAGCAATAATGAAAAAGCATATTTGAATTTGGGGAATCTGCTGGTTAAGCAGCAGCAGTACGATAAGTCTTTAAGTTATTATGAACTGGCCATATTTTACCAGGCGGATTATGCCCTCGCGTATTACAACCGTGCCATAGCTTACTACTATTTAAAACAAAATGACAAGGCTTGTCTTGATATGTTTAAAGCTAAGTCGCTTCATTACGAACCTGCGTTTGGAAGCTACAAAAGGATGTGCGAATAGGATTTAATAGCATCTGTATGCTGCCATTGCTTCAGATCAATTATCGTGAATGCAAATCTCATAAAACAAAAAAGGCTACATCGTCTGTAGCCTTTTTATCAAATTATCTAATATTACATTGACCAGGTTTTGCCAACCTCAGCTAATGGCACACAACCTCTTTGCTCACCCGGAACAGACTTATGTTGTAAAACCTGCGTAGCACCTACCTGACTGGTGAAAAATCCCAATACAGTAAGTTCCTTAACCGTCATAAAAAAGTAATGATCGGCAGGCGCTTTCACTGCCACATCGTTAACCTTTTTGATATAAGCTTCCTGCTGCTCAGGCTTAAGTTTACTGAATGCTTTTCCGTATTCAGCATTTACATCCTCCTCAAATTTTAATAAACCATTTTTGAATTTCTCTTTCTTTTCTGTTGAATACACATCATTAATCATCCGGTCAATAAACTGAGGAACCCCCACCTCTTTGGCTCCGGGGGTATCCGTTTCAGGTATAATGATGTCGGCCATCTGCTCTACCATTCTTGCTTCATCCTTGGTAAGAAATCTGGGCAGCCATTGCAGTCCTGGTTCGGGGGTACAACCATTCAATACACCTAATATGGCAGGTGCCGAAACTATGCCACCCATTACAAGGGCAGTTCTTCTTATTGCTTCTCTGCGATCCATCATGGCTATTAAAGATTTTGTTTTTTTATTTCATTTACTGCGTAATCACAGGCACGGGCGGTTAGCGCCATATACGTAAGCGATGGGTTCTGACATGCCGCTGAGGTCATGGCAGCGCCATCCGTTACAAACACATTTTTACTTGCATGTACCTGGTTCCACTTATTCAGTATAGATGTTTTAGGATCTTTACCCATACGTGCTGTACCCATTTCATGAATACCTAATCCCGGGCCACCAATATCATCCCAAGTACGAACATTCTTCAAACCCGCTGCTTCCAACATTTCAGCCGCATCGGCTGCCATGTCCTTTCGCATTTTCATTTCGTTTTCTTTAAACTCACAATCAATGCTCAGTGTTGGCATGCCAAACTTATCTTTTTTGTCTTTATTTAGACTTACTTTATTTTCATGATAAGGCAAACATTCTCCAAAACCGGTTAGTCCCATACTCCATTTACCTGGCGTGGTAGCCATTTCTTTTAACTCTTTTCCGATAGCAAGTTCTCTTACTGTTCTTGCCCAGCCTTCTCTGCTTGCTCCACCCTGATAACCAAAACCTCTCAAATAATCCCGCTTATCGTTACCAACATTTCTATAGCGGGGTATATATACTCCATTTGGCCTACGACCGGTATAGTACATGTCCTCAAAACCATCGTACTCACCACTTGCACCTACCCTGAAATGGTGGTCCATTAAATTATGACCGAGCTCGCCACTATCATTTCCAAAACCATTAGGAAATCGGTTAGAAGTTGAGTTCAATAAAATCTGGGTCGTGGGTAAACAAGATGCATTTAGAAAAATAACTTTGGCGAAGTAATCATAAGTTTGCATTGTTTCTGCATCCAAAACTCTAACTCCACTGGCTTTACCTTTTTGCTCATCATAGATAATCTCATACACTATACTATTGGGGCGCAAGGTCATATTACCTGTTTTTTCTGCTGCCGGTAAAGTTGAAGCATTGCTGCTGAAATACGCGCCATAAGGACAGCCCCTCATGCACTGATTTCTGTGCTGGCATTGACCCCGACCATGTATGGCTTGAGTTAAATGGGCTACCCTGCCAATGGTCAATACCCTGTTTTGAAAATTCTCTGCTATAGATTTTTGTACATGTTGCTCCAGGCAGTTAAGCTCCATTGGCGGAAGAAATTTACCATCAGGTAATTGAGCCAAACCCAGGTTTTCTCCACTCACTCCCGCAAATGATTCAACATAATCATACCAGGGCTTAAGGTCATTGTATCGAATAGGCCAATCAACTCCGAAGCCATCTTTTGCATTGGCTTCAAAGTCCATGGGGCTCAGGCGATAGCTTTGGCGCCCCCACAACAATGAGCGGCCGCCTACATGGTATCCCCTGATCCAATCGAATCGCTTTTCTTCTGTATAAGGATGCTCAGTATCCTTTACCCACCAATGGCGTGTAGATTCGCGTATGGTATACCCAGTACGCTTTTGTACATAATAATCTTTTTCAAGCTCTTCTTCGGGTAGTCTGTCGTTATTCGGCAACTCCCAAGGCTCTTTGGTCATGGTTGGATAATCCTGCACGTGTTTCACATCGCGACCACGTTCAAGCACAAGTGTTTTAAGGCCTTTTTCAGTCAATTCCTTTGCGGCCCATCCTCCACTTATCCCTGTGCCAACAACAATGGCATCAAAGGTATGCTCTTCATTTGCTTTTAGGTTGAGGTTCATTTAGTCTGTATTTTCAATATGAATTAAGGCACATTATAGCTAAATACCCTCGAATTTGAAAATAATTTTATGAATGGTAACAAGCATAAAAAGAGCCCATTCAATTGGAATTGAATGAGCAAAAAAATCCCCGAATAGGACGGGGATATATTAATACACTTCTTTTTACCCACCATCAGGGTACCAACCACTTGCTGTTGGGTTCTTTGATTCGATAGCAAAAAACATACAAGCCAATTTCTATAGTCAATAATCCGGCTATTGCGAGATATATTTCCATAATGATTACGCTTTAGTTTTACTTACACAGTAAATATACGTCAAATGCTTTAAACACTTATTTGTGAGTAAGTTATATTAACATTTTGACAAATTTTGAATTGGAATTGACCTATTTGGCCGAAAAAAGGGGATTT
>CAZVFM010000122.1:0-8067 GCA_964626095.1 uncultured Roseivirgaceae bacterium
CACATCTACGAAAATGCCATAAGCAACTATGCCATCAATTTCACCAAACTCTTCAGCTACGCAAAAAGAAGGGAAAGAGAACAAGACATAAAGCAGTTTATGACCAACCACATGTTTCACCTTGTAAAAGATATTATTGATGATTAAGGACAAATGTTTTACGGAAGAGTGGTTGGATCAATTCAAAAAACAAAAAGACCACAAGCGAATCGATAAGATCATTCTTGAAAAAATGATTTATGCTTTGCATTTGCTGGAGAGGCTTAAGGCAAATGGGCTCGATTTTGTATTTAAGGGTGGAACCAGTCTAGCGCTCCTGCTCAAAGAGGGAAACCGATTCTCAATTGACATTGATATCATCTGTAAAACAGATAGAAAAGACCTTGAAGAAATTCTAAACAAAGTTATTAAAACTTCCCATTTTACAGAATGGAAACTTGATGAGCACCGCAGTTATCAAGCGGGAGTACCAAAAGCTCACTATAAATTTTCTTTCGAAACCGGGCAGCAAGGTTCTGGAACGATTTTGCTTGATATATTGATTGACGACTCAATTTATCCGGCACAAGTTGAAATACCTGTAAATACTAAATGGATCGAAACAGAAGTGGAAACCACGGTTGCTGTTCCCACCATAGATGCCATTACCGGTGATAAACTCACTGCCTTTGCGCCCAACACCATTGGCATACCGTATTTCAAAGGAAAAGACAAGCAATCTTTCTCCATGGAGATTTGCAAGCAACTCTTTGATTTAAGCAAGCTGTTTGAAAATATCGAAGACATTGAAATGGTGGCAAAAAGTTTCATGGCATTCGCTGAACAGGAAATCAACTATCGAAAAAATGGCAACCCAGATAGCGAACTAACTCCTGAAAAGGTACTTCATGATACCATTTACACCTGCCTCATTATTGCAAAAAGAGGTGGTGGCTCTGAAGACGAAAAACAAAAGTTTGCCGAACTGCAAAGAGGGATTAAAGCTTTTGATTTCGGCTTTTTGATGAGCGGAAATTTCCGCATTACTGATGCAGTACCTGCTTCAGCAAGGATTGCCTATTTAGCTACAAAGATTTTAGTAAATGATATGACACCAATCGCCTATTACGAAGGGCAGGATATTAAAGAATGGAACATTGAAGATTCTGATTGGAACTTCCTGAACAAGTTGAAAAAACAACCGAATAAATCTTCATTTTACTATTGGTATCAAACCGTGCAACTAATTACTAAAGACAAAGCATGACACAAAAACAACTAGAAGATTCCCTATGCGGATCGGCTGACTTCAAACAATACATTTTTCCGCTGCTTTTTTTCAAGCGGGTTTCGGATAGATAGAACGAAACCCGACAGGCCTCAACAATGTGCTTTCAGTATATTTGTTAAATGCAATATGTAAACCCGGCCGGCAATGATAGAAGAGCTCCCCATTTTTATTAGTCTTTTGTTTGGCCTTACCGTTTTGTTAACTATCACCTGGTTTTACTTTGCAAGTAAATCAAAAAGCTTTTTAGTCATTGCCATCGCCTGGGCAATCATCCAAAGTATGCTTGGGCTAAGCGGAGTTTACCAATACACCGAAGCCATGCCTCCACGCATAGTGCTCATGGGAATTTTTCCGACCTTAATTTTGATTGCAGCAACATTCTTAACAAGCAAAGGCAGAACACTTATAGACAGCATCAACCTGAAAACCCTGACTTATTTTCACAGCATTCGCATTCCGGTGGAAATTGTTTTGTCATTACTTTTTCATTACGGTGTGGTATCAGTGTACACAACCTTTGAAGGAACAAATTTCGATTTGTTCTCTGGCCTGACGGCACCACTGCTTGCTTACCTGGCCTTTAAAAAAAGTAAAGAAAACAAAAAGCTCCTCTTGGCCTGGAACATCCTCTGCCTGCTGCTCTTGCTAAACGTGGTGATCACTGCAGCCTTCGCGGTGCCCTCGCCTATTCAGAAGATAGCTTTTGATCAGCCCAATATTGCCGTACTGTATTTCCCGTTTAACCTCTTGCCAACGCTTGTAGTACCTACAGTTTTATTCGGGCATTTAATCGCGTTAAGGCAACTAAGTAAAAAATGACAATCACCCGGTGTCTTACGATTTGAAACTGACTGAAACCTGGCACAAAATACTAGGCACCCCTTCTCAAATTATCGCAAATCACCGCAGCAGCAATGGCCGCGTTTAAAGATTCTGCTTTGCCATAACGAGGGATATTGATTTTTTTACTCACCAGTTTTTCAAGCTCAACAGAGATGCCATGGGCTTCATTACCAATAACTATCAATCCACCCTTGCCAAAATTAACTTTATGTACACTCTCCCCTTCCATAAAGGCCCCAAAAACAGGGAGTTGCTTATCTCTCAAAAAAAGAGGAAGCTCGGTATATTGAATCTGCACCCTGGTAAAAGAGCCCATGCTGGCACTTATTACTTTAGGATTGTAGCAATCAACTGTATCGGGAGAAGCCAGTATTTTAAAAATTCCGTACCAATCGGCTATGCGGATAATTGTACCCAGGTTGCCCGGATCACGGGTGTCATCCAACACAATCACAAACTCATCGGCTGCTATTGCAAGGGATGGGTTAGGCTTCATCTTTACAACCGCGATGGCATCTTTATTGCTTTCAAAATTACCGCTAGCCACCAAGTCGTTCTCAGTTGCTTCAATTACTTCAGCGCCTGAGGCAAGTATTGAACTCCGGTTATGGTCAATAAAGGATGGTGTGGCCAGCAGCAGTTCGGTCTTGAAGTCGGACTTTAGGACTTCTAAAACACTTTTAGCCCCTTCAACAAGGAAACTTTGTTCCTGTTGACGGTATTTTTTTATTTGCAGGGATTTGATGAATTTAAGCTTACTTTTTGAGATCATTAGCGCGCAATTTTTTGGCCTTTAATAAAACAAAATACCTGTTACTCATTTCAACCTGCTTGCTTTCGGGCTGTTTGGGTACCCGCCACCTCAAAGAAGGCGAACAACTGCTTACAAGTCAAAAGATAGAAAATAATCCTCAAGAGATTAGTGCCAGTGATTTAAATCAGCTATATACCGATAAAATCAATCGCAGGCTATTCAGTTTTTTTCCTATAGCGCATTACGCATTGATCTACCAATCCGGTAAAAAGAATTTCGATCCTGAAAAGTTCAAAACTAAACTCGATAGGAAAACTCAGGAGTTTGACCAAAAAATAGCTGCCGAAACCAAAGAACGTAAAGTCGAAAAATTAGAAGATAAAAAGCAAAAGAAGCTAAATAAAATTCAACTACGAATTGATGAGGGGAATTTTCGTATGAGATTTGGAGAACCTTTGGCAATTTACGATAGTGCCGAAACCCAGCTAACAGCAGAACGTATTCAAAACTTTTTATACATTAATGGCTACTTCCTGGCCAAAGTAAATGCTGATGTCAGTACTTCAAAAGGCAACAAACATGTTCAGGTAGTTTATGAACTAACACCTGACACGCCTTATATTATTGACACCATAATGTACCGCACACCCGATAGTACTGTACTCGCATTACTTACAAAGTACGAGCGATTAAGCAAGCTTAAGGTAGGGCACAGATTCAGCCAGGAAAACTTCACGGCCGAGAGAGAGCGTCTGGATTTTTTGTTTAAAGATTACGGTTACTTTGACTTTAGCAGGCAATACATTGAATTTGATATTGATACCACCTGGAAAGAAAAAAATGTTGCCGTCAGAGTGAATGTGCTTAATCCAGAACGCAGAAACTACCACAAACCATTTACTCTTGATGCTGTAAACTTTATAACCGATGCGGGTGCTCCATCCGGGAGAAACAGGCAACGACAGACAGAAAGATTCAGAAATATTAACTACAGCTATTTTGATGATATCTACAACAAAAAACCCTTAAGCAGAAGGGTATTCATTTCTGAAGACAGCTTGTACAGCCGCACAAATACTTTTGATACGCAGCGACAGCTGGCCAATATGGATGTCTTCAAATTTGTCAACATCAATTACGATACGAGCGGTGGTCAGTTTGTGGCTAATATCTTCACCAATGCCATGCCCTTGTACCAGGTTTCAACTGAAATTGGTATTAATGTAACACAGGGTTTTCCGGGACCATTCATTAATGGCAGCATTAAAAGACGCAATATCTTTCGCGGACTGGAAAATCTTGAAATAAGCGGGCGCATTGGTTTTGAAGGCGTTGCACCTGCAACAGAAATTGGTAATGTATACAGAAGTACTGAAGCAAATGCTAACCTCTCACTTACCTTTCCACAATTTCTTTTGCCCATTAGCGATGAAGCCAAATACAAACTGGGGCGTGTAAATCCTAAAACCAGGATGCAAACTGGTGTGGCCTACACTGACAGGCCTGAGTACAGAAGAACGAACTTCAACTTCTCCAACGTCTTTTCCTGGCAAAACAAAAACAATACCTTTTTCTCATTGAACATTACTGATATCAACCTCATTCAATCTAATCTTACAGATGCATTTAGAACTGAGCTTCAAAGATTGGATTCTCTGGGCAACCGATTGATACTTTCATTCAATCCTTCTTTTGTAAGTAGCATGATTTTCAATGTTACATGGAACCCTGATCAATATGGAACCAGCGATAAAAATGCTGTATTTATACGGGCTACTGCTGAAAGTGGAGGAACCTTACTCCCGCTTTATCAAAAATTTCTTGAGGATAACGGACTTCAGGTTTTCAGGTACATAAGACTTGGCTTAGACATTAGAAGGCACCAAATAGTAAAAGAGAATATCAATTTGGCCTATAGACTCAATTCAGGCATTGGGCTTTCTTATGGTGGCTCAGAAATTCTGCCCTATGAAAAATTCTTCTTTGCAGGAGGTAGCAATAGTTTACGTGCATGGAGGCCTCGCAGAACAGGGCCAGGTTCTTACACTCCACCACAATCTGCTAATCTCGAAAACGATGGACTGTTTGATTACAGCTTTGAACAACCCGGAGAAGTATTGTTGGAAGGAAGTGTGGAAACACGCTTCGGACCTTTCGGTATTTTTAGTCCGGCAGTATTTATAGATGCAGGAAACGTTTGGCTGCTAAACCCTACCAGTACGCGTCAGGGTGGCGAATTTAAATTCAATAGTTTCTTTAAAGAAATTGGTGTGGGTACCGGTGTGGGGCTTAGATTCGACTTTAGTTTTCTTGTACTTCGTTTTGATATAGGGCTGAAAGTATATGATCCGGCAAGATTAAATCTTGGACCAGAATATCCCGGAAGCAGAAGTCCATTTGTTTTAAACAAGGCAAAATTCTTCAGGCCCTTCGGCTTTGATCGCGAACCGGTGATCTACAATATCGGTATAGGCTATCCGTTCTAATTTGAAAGATGGCTAATGATTACAGAATATCTTAATCCGTTATTAGCTTACATCCCCAACATGACAAAAGCTCCCCAATAATAAGGTTCCTTATACTTTGTCATTAACTGTTGCTGAGCTTGTTTGAACGCACGCAGTTTGTTGCCTGTCTTGATCCAATTAGTGTAAAAGTTTGTCATGAGTTGTTGGGTTGCGGCATCATCTACTTTCCACAAACTCATGATAAGTGTCTCGGCACCGGCCACCTGAAAAGCTCGCTGCAAACCATAAACTCCCTCGCCTGCCCTCACGTCTCCCAGTCCGGTTTCGCAGGCACTTAATACCATGAGTTCTGTTCCCTCCAAGTTCAGGTTCATTGCTTCATAAGCGGTAAGTACACCATTATCATTACTTTCCAAATCGGGTTGCCGCACTCCGCTCGCAGTTTGAGAAGCACCGGCCAGCATTAAGCCGGAGCGAAGCAAAGGATTATTGCCCGCGCTTTCCATGTTAACTCCGAACAATGTACCCTTACTGTCATTATCTTCAAGAAAATAACCATGTGTGGCTATATGTACTACCGCAGGGCCTTTGATGGCTTTTACATTTTTTTCTGATGCCTCCGACTCCATAATTTGTTTCACATTGTAGGCGTTTGCTTTCAACAACCGACTGATGGCTTCTATTTCAACCTTGGTGCCGGGGAGTGGCAAAATTTGTTTGCTTTGTCCGTAATCAGGAAAACCTAGTAAGAATGCCTCCTTAGTCTTGGCCGTTGCCTTCCTGTTTTTTAAGGCAATTAAATCTTTGCTGTTTCCCAAGAGCACCATATCGTATTTAGCCAGAAGGTATTGTCCTTCTTTTTCTCGCAGTGTAGCCAAATTTATCTGGTTGTAGATACCATCTAATGACAAGTACAATTGCTTCTTGGTTCTTACCTGTGGATCTATCCTTCCCCAAAATTGATCAAAAGAAAAATCATCTGCTTGCCTGCCCTGTGTTACATTATTGTAATACTTAAAATAACGAGTTTCAAGTTGCTGCCCGTTATCTAACACTACCATAATGGGTTGGGCTTGTTCTTTCTTGAGAATAAGTGCCACGTACCTGGCATCATTGGTAAAATTCTGATCGTAGGCTCGAACGCGAACAATATCAACAATAGCTTCGGTTTCGCCCAGGCTCTTCTGAAGCTGTGTATAATCAACTGACTCAACACTGTAACCTTTGGCAAAATCATCTGAACGTTCAGAAAGTTTTTTCTCCATGGCATTTGCGGCACGCTCCATAGAATCAAGATTTATCTTTTGGTCTTCTAAATCTTTCTTAGAATAGCTGTACAATCTTGCAAGCGTTTCTTTTTGATCGAGCCATGTAACATAATCTTTGATCAGCCCTTCATCATTGCTGCTAAAAATTTGTTGTTTGATTTTATTGGTTGAGCTAAGCAAAAGTGCTTTAGTTGCCAGATGGTAATTATAAAATGAGGTCAGTAATTCGGGATTTTCAGTACTTGCCTCAATTGCGAAATTGTAGTAGCGCTGAAAGCGTGGAAAAAGCAAATCCCAATACCTGGTTTTCTCTACCTCACTCATAGGTGGAAAATACTTGTTGATGAAGCTTAGCGATTTTTCCATTGCCTGCTGGTACAACGGATATGCCTCGTCAGCCCTACCCGCTTTCCAATGCAATACCGCCAAATCTTCTTGTGAATCAACAAAGCGCGGATGTTCTTTTCCTAATGTGCGTTCACGAATTCCTAAAGCCTTTACCAGCAAGGGTTCAGCTTCAACATACCTGGTTTTATATCGGTAAAAATTACCCAAATCAGCAATGGATTTCGCATAGGCCGGGTGCTCTTCCGAAAATTTGTTTTTATAAATTGCTGCTGCCTGCTTTAAATACTCCTCTACCTTATCCTCCTTACCCATTTCTAAGTAAAGTCCGGCAAAATTATTTAGTACATGGGCATACTCAGCAGAGTTGTTGCCCATTCTTTTGTTCATTTGGTTTAACAAATCTGAATAGGTTTGCTCTGCTTTTTCAAATTTCCCTGTAGACTGATAAAGCAATGCCAGGTTAGAAATAAGTTTTAGGTGATTGTTAGATTTTTTACTCTGAAATTCTTCTGCTGTTTTTATCGCCTCTAAAAGCATGCGCTCAGCTTGATCGTACCGACCAATATTTTGATAAAGCATGGCTTCATTGTTGAGTACGATAGCATGCTGTAAGGAATTTGCACCGATACTCTCTTTTACAATTCCTTTAGCTTCTTCAAAATCTTTTTCGGCTTCACTATACCTACCCACATTTACTTTTAGTACAGCATAATTATTCAAGGCCGATGCATACGCCCCACTTCTTTCACCTAATTGACTTTTTCGTATTTCAAGTGCCTCTTGCGCCAGCTGCTCAGCCTGGTTATATCGACCCATGGTGGCATACAACAAACCCAAACCGGCTACTGAGCGACCATAGTTCAAATCATTGGTCATTCCTTGTACTTCATAAACCGTTTTGGCCAACGTAAAATAACCATCTGACATTTTAAACAAGCCCTTGGCAAATTGTACCTCTGCCAAATCTACCCTTCTCCTGTTGCGTTCAGCCTCGGTCATTTCTTGTCCGAAATAATCTTTTGCTCCCGTACTAAGTTTCAGCGCATCCTCCCCTTGTTCTTTTATGGTATAAAGTCCTGCGTTATCACTTAAAATAATTGAATAGCTAAAATCTGT
>CAZVFM010000123.1:0-7997 GCA_964626095.1 uncultured Roseivirgaceae bacterium
TGTGGGCTTCTTCAATACCGATGCCATTGTCTTCAATGCTGATGAAGGCATCATCTCCCCTAATTTCGGCTGACAACCTGATTAAATTTTCAGTCTGCAGATTCCTGTATTTAATGGAGTTATTAATGAGGTTATTAAGTATAATTTTCAAGCGCTCAATATCCGTTCGAATGGTCAGGTCTTTATCAATATTTATGGATGGATTAATTTCTTTAACTCCATCAAAAAAGGAATGGTTTGAAAAAATTTCATGAACAAGGTCAAAAAGTTTTATGGGCTCAACTTTAACTTCTAACCTGCTGTTTCTGGAGTAGTCGGTGATATCATTGATAAAATTTTCCATTGTTGCGATGCGACCCTTCATCATCTCAAAATATTTCAATAATTCATTTCTATCCTCAATTTTTTCAGAAAGGTTGATAAGCCCCAATACTGAACTTAACGGAGCTTTTAAATCGTGTGATGTACTGTAAACAAAACGGTCAAGCTCATCATTTGCTTTGCGAAGCATTTGATTTTTATCTCGCAAGGTGTTTTCACTTTCTTTTAGATATTTCTCAGAATGGAAATTAATATTCATTAGAAAATAGATAATTAAAATTGAGGCAAAATTTGAGCTGATAAAATTTATAGTGAAATATGTATTTTCCGAATTTTCAGTAAGTAGAGTTTCATCGTAAATATGAAAAACATCAATGTAAGCAAGTTGAAATGCGATTAAGTTCGCAATGCAGTATAAAATGGCTAACTTTCTTTTTTCATAACCCAATAAAGCGAATGCGCCAATCGAACTGGTTATATAATATAAGTAAACACCGGTTTTTGTTGATTCTAAAGATGAAAAATAAAAAACAAGCACAAAAGTAACTGTCAGAATCAATCCCGATGCTAAGATTTGTTTTCCAATTCTGTTGAGATAAAAGGCCAATACAGAAATGAATATCAAAGCAAGGTATACATAAAGAAAAATGCTAATACCGGTTAAAATATCCAATACTGAATAATATATTCCAATACATGCAGCAAGCATCATGGTCAGCCCGGTAAGAATACTTCTCTTGTAAGCTGACCTTGTTTCAAGGTAAATATTTTTTGAGAGGATAAGGCCTCTTAATTTGAAATCTGCTTTCATTATTTTGTCACTATCTGCACCAAAACCTTAAATTAAGTTAATTTAAATAATGCTTTATGAGTATCCGTTTAAAGTCCTAAGAAATAAATCTCCATTCAAACTCTTCATGACTTTGTGCCTTATTGGCTACCATTTTTGCCGCGAAGACACAAAGACACAAATTAAACTGAATTTTATGACTACTTGCGGACACTCACTTAATGCTTTCTAAATTTCTTATATTTATCACTTCCGTATGAAAAACTTAATGTTTAAAAAAATGGGTCTGGCCTTAGCTTTTTCTCCCCGCATGGAGGCCATGTTGCTTGAAACGGTGAGGATCAAACAAATGCTTGGAGCAGAGCTTGTGTTAATTCATGTTGGTGATCATGGTGATAAGGAAGAGCAGCTTTTAGACGGTTTATTAGAAAAAGTTGATCTTACCAGAAAAGATATTAGCATTGTTTGGACCAAAGGCGATCCTGCCAAAAGTATACTCAAAGTTTGTAGAAACGAGCAAATTGAGCTCTTGGTAGCAGGCGCTTTGCGCAAAGAGAATTTACTTAACTTTTATCTCGGTACTGTAGCAAGAAAAATAATGCGCAAAGCTGATTGTTCAGTGCTTATGCTGGTTAATCCTTCTGTAAATTTTCATGCTCCACAAAATATTGTAGTTAATGCAGAAGATGGGCCTTACGTAAAAAAGAGTTTAGAAACTGCATGTTATTTAGCCCGCATATATAAAGCCAGTTGGTTGCACATTGTGCGCGAATTAAAAATGTATGGTCTTACCATGTCAGTATCTGCTCAATATACGGAAGAAGAACAATCAGGATTGCGACAGGAGCTTGTGAAGACCGAAATAGAAAATGTTAATAAGATGTTAAGCGAAGTAAAGCATGAAGGATTAAAAATTAACATTAAAGTTGTAGCAGGAAAATCAGGATTTGAACTTGCGCAGTTTGCCAGAAAAAAACAAGCCGACTTGCTTGTAGTTAGTGCCCCCTCAAGAAGGTATTATTTCTTCGATAGAATGTTTACGCATGATCAGGAATATTTATTTGCTGATTTACCTTGTGATTTACTTTTGGTAAAAAATATAAAATCAAACTAGCATGGATGAAAGCTTAGGATCGGGCGCAGTTATTTTACTCATGCTACAGTTGAGTGTTATTCTGGCAACATGCAGGTTATTTGCAGAGATTGCCAGAAGATTTAATCAACCTGGTGTGGTTGGAGAAATTATAGCTGGTGTAATTCTTGGGCCTACACTCTTAGGGACAGTTTTTCCCGAAATATTTACTTACATTTTTCCAGCTGATGGAAACTCAAAGCTCATGCTTGAGGGTTTTACTCAAGTAGCCGTAGTATTATTATTGTTTATTGCTGGTTTAGAAGTTGACTTGCATATTGTATGGCAACAAGGTAAGCAAGCACTTTTGGTAAGCTTCTTTTCATTGGTAATACCATTTATACTTGGTTTTTCAATCTGCTATTATGCACCAGGTTTTTTTGGGGTTAGTGAAGATGATAGCCTCATATTTTCGCTATTTATGGCAACAATTATGGGGATGACGGCCCTTCCGGTAATTGCCAGAATTTTAATGGACTTGGGAATTTTTAAAAGTAGATTGGGAATGCTCATTATCGCATCAGCCATGATAGTTGATATAGTTTGCTGGTTAATTTTTACCATCATTTTAAGTATGATGGGTACGGCTCATTCTTCATCTGGCGTTGGACAAACCATTATTCTTACTTTCGGTTTTACTATTCTCATGCTAACTCTTGGCCGTGCTTTCCTAAACAAAGTTTTGCCCTGGGTAAATAAAAAACTTGCATGGCCAGGAGGCTTGCTATCCCTTTCATTAGCGCTTTGCTTTTTGGCAGCAGCTTTTACAGAATATATTGGTATTCATGCGATTTTTGGGGCCTTTATTATTGGTGTTGCTCTGGGCGACTCTGAACACATGAGCGAAAGAGCAAAAGAAATTGTTCACCAGTTTATCAATAATATTTTTGCACCTTTATTTTTTGTTTCAATTGGATTATACATCAATGTGGTTCAAAGTTTTAGCATGTCATTGGTTGTGGCTATACTGCTAATTGCTTTCATAAGTAAATCAATTGGTGCTTCACTTGGTGCGCGATTAGGAGGTTTGAATAGTAATCAATCATTAGCTGTTGGAATGGGGATGAACACACACGGAACCCTTGAAATAATTTTAGGGACACTTGCGCTTCAGGCTGGTCTAATAAGTGAAAAAATATTTGTCGCTATATTGATCATGGTTATTGTTACTATACTTGTTGCTGCACCCTTGGTAAAGTATTGTATCGATTTGGATAAGAAAACAGGTGGATTTAGAGGGGTGATTAATAGCTTGTTCAAAAAGTCTTGAAACGAATATAACTAAAAAAGTATATGAGATTTGCTAAAGCATTGTTTTTTATTGCATTGCTATTATCAACTGCATGTTTTAGAAAATCAACCGAACTAAATAAATCTACCTATCCCGATCATGCTCCTTTCACAGAGCTGCTTAAAATGCATGTTGATAATAATGGTTTGGTAAATTATAAGGCATTTTTGTTAGATCGTGAGAATTTAAAAAACTATTTAACCAGCTTGAGTAAAGCTCCTCCGGCCAAAAACTGGACAAAAGAAGAGAAGCTCGCCTATTGGATAAATGCATACAATGCTTTTACCATTGAATTGATTTTGGAGCATTATCCAATTAATAGCATTAAAGATATTGGCTCAAGTATTTCTATTCCATTTGTGAACACGCCCTGGCAAATTGACTTCATTACAATAGGTGATAAAAAATACAACCTTGATGATATTGAGCATGGGATCATCCGCAAAGAATTTGATGAGCCCCGCATTCATTTTGCCTTGGTATGTGCAGCCATTTCTTGTCCAAAACTGAGAAATGAAGCTTACGAAGCGGATAGGCTAAATGAGCAATTACAAGATCAGACATTAAGTTTTTTAGTAGATAAAGAGAAAAATGACATCACTTCTGATCCAATTTTGTTATCTAAAATATTTCAATGGTTTTCAGGGGATTTTAAAAAAGAAAGCAAAAACATAATAGATTATCTGAATTCAGTTTTACCTGAACCCCTTCCTAAAAACACAAAAATCAGTTATAGGGAATACTACTGGAATCTGAATGAGCAGAAGAATTAAAACCCCCTTTTCTTCAGCTTTACTTCTGTAATAATTACCAGGACAATCAAACCAACAGTCAGGTAGCCGGTAGAAGCTAACGCAGCCGGCTTTGGCCCAATGCTGAAATAGCTAACTATTTGAAATAATGGCACACTCAAACAAAAGTAAAACATCAGCTCGCTACTGTACTTGTTGGCAAAATCCCAGGCCTCTTGGTTTCGCATGGATCGAGGTGTACGATAACCATAAATGGCATTTATTTTCTTTGGAGGGAAGCGCATGAATAAATAAGAAAGTATTATTAGCGGAGGTCCAATTATTAAATGAATAACCAAATCTTGTGTCATATTTTATTTACTATCAGTAATTGCCCGGACTGATTTTAGCGGCATCAATAAAATGTTTTTCTTTCAATTTTCTTTTATAGTACGATGCTATTTTACCAGTGGATTCATATTTTTCTACGACCTTCATAAGACGTTTATTTTTAAACATAATCGACCTTGTAATAAGGTTGCCAAGAGCATAAGTGTTTGCCCCTGCATAAAGAATAGCTAAAATGGCTGGAACCGTAGGATTTATCAATGAAGATAGAACAAGGATCTCGTAAAATAGGGGTGGGACAAATAAAATAATGGCTGCTGTTTTATAGTTGTGTGGCTTTACTTGTTTTTTTAAAAACAACACTTGCAAAGCCTGAACTGTGTCAAAGTGAGTGTAAGTACTGGTCCAATTTTCAGTATAGTACCCTTCAGTGTCTTGGGCAAATGAGGGTGTTTGAAACCCACACATACTCCCCAAAAGCAAAAAAGTAAAAGGTAATATTTTCATAGATATTTCGCTTTTTCCCAATACTTGTCCATCTCCTCTAAGCTCATCTCTCCAAATTTTTTTCCATCTTTTGCCGATTCTGCTTCAAGATATTTAAATCGTTTAATAAATTTTTTATTGGTGCGTTCCAATGCTTCTTCCGGATCAATATTAATGAACCTTGCATAGTTAACCAGCGAAAAAAGCAAATCGCCAAATTCTGCAGTTGCTTTTTCTTTGTCAATCTGCTCAGCTTCAACAACATTAAACTCATCCTTGAATTCACGCATTTCTTCTTCTACCTTTTCCCACACCTGTTCTTTCTTTTCCCAATCAAATCCAACACCCCTTGCCTTATCTTGTATACGCATGGCCTTTACCATAGCGGGTAAAGATTTTGGTACGCCTTCGAGCACAGATTTGTTACCGGTAATGAGTTTGATTTTCTCCCAGTTGGCTTTTACAGTTGCCTCATCTTTAGCAATCACATCGCTATAGACATGCGGATGTCTTTCAACAAGTTTATCGCAAATAGCATGAAGCACATCGGCTATATCAAATGCTTTGGTTTCTGATGCAATACGTGCATAGAAGACCAAGTGCAACATTAGATCACCAACTTCTTTTTTTATTTCCTGCAGGTCTCCATCCAGAATGGCATCAGATAGTTCGTAGGTTTCTTCAATGGTAAGGTGTCGCAGTGTTTCTATGGTTTGCTTTTTATCCCAAGGGCAATTTTCACGTAGCTCATCCATAATGGTAAGCAAACGATCAAATGCTTTTAATTTATCTTCCCTTTGAAGATCGGGTACTGAAAGTGTTTTTTTCATAGTCAGAACTTAAGCGAATGTGCGGCTGTTTGAATACTAAATATTAGTTTTGTCAAAAATAAGTAAACATGAGCACCATACTTATTGCCATAGGATTTATTGCACTTTTTTTCATTTTAATGTCAGTACGACTACTGTTTATTAAGAACGGTGAATTTAAAGGTACCTGTGCATCGCAAAGCCCTTTCCTCAATAAGGAGGGAGCAACTTGTGGTTATTGTGGTAAAACTGTTAAACCGGGCGATGCCTGCAACAATCCCGATTCTGAGGTGAATAAGGTAATGGAGCGCTTTTCAAAATGAAAACTGATGTTAATACCCCGAAAAGGGTATTCCCCTCACAGCAAATTTTGGGTAGTTTTGCCATCGACTAATTGATCTAAAAGTGACTTTAATCAAATCTATTTCAGGTATAAGGGGAACAATTGGCGGGAAACCGGGTGATGGCCTTACACCAATTGATATTGTAAAATTTTCAGCAGCTTTTGGCACCTGGATGAAATCTGCCGGAGGTAATAAAATTGTAATTGGCCGCGATGCGCGGATTTCCGGAGAAATGGTGAACAGCCTGGTGGTGGCTACCCTTCAGGGATTGGGTATTGATGTGGTAGACCTCGGTTTATCCACAACCCCAACTGTTGAGATGGCCGTTGTGCTTGAAAATGCAGGAGGAGGAATTATCCTTACGGCAAGTCATAACCCTGCTCAATGGAATGCACTTAAATTGCTCAATGAAAAAGGAGAATTTATTTCTGCAGAAGATGGTGCCAAAGTTTTGGCGATTGCGACAGATGAAGCTTTCGATTTTGCCGGTGTAAATAAATTGGGCAAATACACGAAGGATGATACTTATCTGCAAAAGCATATCGACTTGATTTTACAATTGCCCCTGGTAGATGTTTCGGCCATAAAAGCAAAGAATTATAAAGTAATAATTGATTGTGTAAATTCCACAGGAGGCATTGCCATACCTGCTTTACTCCGTGCTTTGGGTGTAGATCAAATCAAAGAATTGTTTTGTACACCCGATGGACATTTTCCGCATAACCCCGAACCTTTGCCCGAACATTTAAATCATATTTCTTCTGAAATGGAAAAAGGAAATTATGATTTGGGTATTGTAGTTGACCCGGATGTAGACAGACTTGCCTTGTTAAATGAAGATGGCTCTGTTTTCGGTGAAGAGTATACCTTGGTTGCTGTTGCAGATTATGTGATTAATGCTTCGAAGAAAAAAAATCCGGTTACGGTTTCCAATTTATCTTCAACACTGGCTTTGCGCGATGTAACCGAAAAGGCAGGCGGAAAATATTTTGCTTCAGCCGTTGGTGAAGTGAATGTGGTGAGCATGATGAAAGAAAAGAAAGCCTTGATTGGAGGTGAAGGAAATGGTGGAATAATCTTCCCTGAATTACATTACGGCCGCGATGCCATGGTGGGAATTGCTTTGTTTCTTACACACCTGGCAAAATCGGGTAAAAGCATTTCCAAGCTGCGCGCTACTTACCCCAATTACTATATGTCAAAAAACAAAATTGAGCTCAGCCCTCAAATGGATGTTGACATGATTTTGAAAGAAATAAAAAACAAATACAACAAACAACCAATTAATACCATTGATGGAGTAAAGATTGAATTTGAAAAATCCTGGGTACATTTGCGTAAGAGCAATACCGAACCCATTATTCGTATTTATGCCGAAGCGGATTCTGAAGCAAAGGCTGATACATTGGCAAAGAAAATAATTGTCGATATTAGAGAAATCATCGCTGAAAAAAGTACAATATCATGAGTGTTTATCTTGACAATGCGGCTACAACTGCCCTTGATCCGGAAGTTTTTGAGGCCATGAAGCCTTACATGCTTGAAAATTTTGGCAATCCTTCTTCTTCACATGCACATGGAAGGAAGGTGAAGTCAGGTATTGAGTCGGCCAGAAAAAAAATTGCCGAGTTGTTGAATGCCACTCCGGGCGAAATTATTTTTACTTCGGGTGGAACCGAGGCCGATAATGCCATTATCTGTTCTGCAGTAAAAACTTTTAGCATTAAAGATATTATTTCATCACC
>CAZVFM010000124.1:0-7946 GCA_964626095.1 uncultured Roseivirgaceae bacterium
AACTATATCGATAAATTTTTCTGCACCTAAATCAGAACCAAAACCGGCTTCAGTTATCACAAAATCAGAAAGACTCATTCCCATTTGTGTAGCGATGATTGAGTTTGCTCCCTGCGCAATATTTCCAAAAGGTCCGCCATGAATAATAGCCGGGTTACCTTCCAATGTTTGTACAAGATTTGGTTTAATGGCTTCTTTTAACAGCAATGCCATAGAACCCTCGGCTTTCAAATCTCTTGCAAAAATAGCTTTACCCTCATAGGTATCGCCTACATAAATATTTCCAATTCGCTTTTTTAAATCTTCCATATCAGTCGCCAAACATAGTATGGCCATGATTTCAGAAGCAGCGGTAATATTAAAACCTGTTTCACGAATCATCCCGCCTGCCTTCCCGCCTAATCCGGTAATCATGTTTCGCAGGGCACGGTCGTTCATGTCCATCACACGCTTCCACTCTACCGTTCTTGGGTCAATGTTCAATCCGTCTTTTCTTTGGATATCATTATCAATTAATGCGGCCAATAAATTATTTGCTTTCTCTACTGCGGCAAAATCTCCGGTAAAGTGCAGGTTGATATCTTCCATGGGAACCACCTGAGAATATCCCCCACCTGCAGCGCCACCTTTCATACCGAACACTGGACCTAATGATGGCTCACGCAAAACCACCGTTGTTTTCTTCCCTAATTTGTTTAGTCCCTCGCAAAGCCCAATTGAGGTGGTGGTCTTTCCTTCACCTGCAGGTGTTGGTGTCATAGCAGTAACCAAAATCAATTTGGCTTTTTTTACTTTCTCTTTATCAATCAGCGAAAGCGGAAGTTTGGCTTTGTATTTTCCGAAATATTCCAGGTCATCAGCATTAATTCCAAGAATTGAAGCAATTTCTTTGATATGCTTCATCTTTACAGATTGCGCTATTTCGAGGTCGGATTTTATTTGCATAATCAGGTATTTTTGTCAGCCTGAATATACAGCGCAATCGTTAACAATGGATAGTAAAGCGGTATTCTATTTCAAGAAATTTGAAGTGCGGCATAAACAAAGCAGCATGAGGGTAGGTACTGATGCAGTTTTGCTTGGGGCCTGGGCTGATGTGAATAAAAGCAAGCACATCTTAGACATAGGAACAGGTTGTGGGGTAATTGCCCTAATGCTAGCTCAACGTACTGAAGAAGATGTATTAATTGATGCCATAGATATAGATGCTGCTAGTTACGAAGAGGCTGGATTGAATTTTCATTACTCACCTTGGGCAACAAAACTTAAGGTTAGACTCACTTCGCTTCAAAATTTCAAATCAGATACTCCTTACGATTTAATTGTGAGCAATCCGCCTTTCTTTACCAACAGTTACAAACCAGAAAGATTAACCCGCGTGCAGGCCAGGCATACCACAGAATTAGATGCCCTTACCCTCATTTCATCAGTTAAACAATTGCTGAGCAAATCTGGAAAGCTTTGTGTGGTACTTCCTTTTACCGAAGGGTTGGAGTTTATTATGCTTTGCGAAAGGCATGAATTGTACTGTACACGTAAGTTTTCTGTACGAGGCCGGGAACACAAACCCATAGAACGCTGGCTGCTTGAATTTCAATTAAGCAATACTGAGCCTGAACATGGAGAAATTATCATTCATGATACCGGAGATACCTGGGCAGATTCATATAATACGCTCACAAAAGATTTCTATCTGAAAAACTGATTTTTAACCACCTGACCAAAATCACAAAATGATTGTCCGATAAGTTTAGCTTGGGGGTTTAAGCCGGTTTCAGATATATTGCATACAGCTAATTACTTCCCTGATACCAGGATGGCCAAAAGAGGGCATTGGTCATGAAACTTACTCATTGGATTAACCTCTAATTCATGTTTATTGCTAGTCAACTTAACAATCGATTTGTATATTTAAAAAATTTTAATGGCAGTATGTACAAATCATAATCGTGTTAAAATAATAAAACTGCTATCCAAAATAAAGAAGATTATTAGTATGAGGTTATTGTTTGTCCTTTCGATAATACTTGTCATCACAGCGGCCAAAGCCCAGGAAAGCGACTCTTTGAAAATGACGGAATGGATTTCCAAAGCAAGGAAACTCATGAATGAAGACGCAAATGAGGGGAAAAAATATTTGGATACGTTAAGACTGTTCCTGAATCGCGGTAAGGAAAATATTTTCTTTGAAGGAGAATATCACAAATTTTTAGCGATATATAATTACAGAAAGAGTAATTATGATAGTGCGCTTTATCATTATGGTATTGCCAATCAAAAATATGAAACCATAAATAATAAACTGGAGCAAGCCAAAATACTGGTGAATATTTCTATGGTTCATAACCGAATAGGTAAGTATAAAGAAGCAATTGACTATGCGACTCAGGCACTTTACTTATTTGAAAAATTGGATGATAGAAAGGGCGTTGGTGTTTCCTTGAATATTATTGGTCAGGTTAATTTCTTCAATGGGCAGTTTACTGTAGCTCAGGATTACTTCAGGAAATACTTAACCAATGCAATATTGGCTGGTGATAGCACAGAAATAGCAAGTGGATTTGCCAACCTTGGTTCTTCGTTCTCTAAACAATCCAATTTTGATTCATCTTTGTATTACTACAAAAAGGCATTGCACATTCAACTGAAACTAAATCAGCTATACAATATTGGTAATTCCATGCAAAATCTGGCGACAGACTTTAAGGAGAAAGCTCTGTATGATTCAGCTTTATTATATTATTATAGGGCAATTGAATATTACACAAAGATTGATAACAAGTCAGGTCTTTCAGAGACTTACTTTAATATCGGTATTACGCAAGCGCTTGAAAAGAAGTATACCGCAGCTATCTCGTCTCTGGAAACTTCCCTGAAGTTGGCTCGGGAAATAGGAGAATTATATATGCAAAAGGAAAATTTACTGAACATTTCAAAAAATTATGAACGGATTGGTCAACAAGAAAAAGCATTTGAATTTTTTAAGCAATACGATGTGATTAGTGATTCAATTTTGAATGAGAACAATAGTAAGTTTATTAATGAACTAAATGCACGGTACGAAACAGAAAAGAAGGAGCAACAAATTTCAATGCAAAAAATTATGCTGGAACAACAAAATGCCAGGATACAATTAAACTATATAGTTATTCTTGGGTTGTCGATCGTTGTGAGTTTATTGATTATTATCTTCATCTTGTTGAGAAATAGAACTCGGAGAAAACAGGAATTGACAAATCGTGACAATGAGATTAAACTAAGAGAGGCCCACATTAATGCATCTATTCAATCGCAAGAAAATGAACGGAAAAGATTTGCCCAGGATCTTCACGATGGAATGGGACAGTTGATTTCTTCGTTGAAACTCCTACTAAATAGTATCGACTCGAACTCAACCATTGAAACGCGCGTGGCAGTTGTTACCAAATCAGAAAGCATCATGGATGAAATGCAGAATGAGATAAGGGGTATTGCCTTCAACTTAATGCCACAAACTTTGATTCAGCATGGCCTAATTCCGGCATTGAAAGAAATGTCTTTGCGACTCAATTCAACAGGTAAAATATCCATTACTGTAGCATCTTTTGATATGCCGGAGCGTCTTCCCGAATTGCATGAGGTATCCTTTTACCGCATTATTCAAGAGTGGACAAATAATGTTATGAAATATGCATCCGCTTCCAGGATTGAAATCCAATTGGTCGGCCATGACAATGAAATTAACCTGACCATTGAAGATAATGGAAATGGCTTCGATTCATCCTTTCTTGAAAGTGGTAAGGGAAATGGATGGAGGAATATCTTGACCCGATTGAAGTTGATTAACGGACATGTAGAAGTAGACACTGCTCCAGGAAGAATGGGGACTACCCTTGTGATAAGTGTTGACATGCCTCAGGAACTAGCGGTTTCCACCGAAGTCACCGGATCGCAAAATATACAATAGCAAGTATGGTTTAGTTTTTAACCGTATTGTACTATTGTTCTGATACAAGGCACTGGTATATTCTAGCGAAGAAAAAAACTACATCAATGAAAATTCTTTTAGCTGATAATCATGCTATTCTGATGGATTGGGTAAAAAACTTGCTTGAAAAAGAGGGATTATCAGATTAATAACCTGAACATCAATTCACACTTCCAATGGAGGTTTAAGTCTGTGTCCGATTTATTTATTGTGTACACAGATAATTATTTTCCAGATACCTGGTTGGTAAAAACCCGGCAACTGTAGCGAAGTAGTCTACTGGTTTAACCTCTGAAATGCGGTTTTTACCTATTGTGTATGATTGTCCATGAATTGGAAAATTTCAGTAACAATAATGAACATATATGTTTAAACATGCGTTAGGTCTTCTATAACCAAAAACACATACAAATGAAGAAATTATTAACATTCTCAGCCGCATTGCTTTTTGCAGTGGGCGTATTAGCACAGTCAACCTGGACCATCGACAAATCCCACTCAAGAGTAGGTTTCGTTGTAACACACATGGTAATTGCCGAGGTTGAAGGTAATTTCAAAGATTTTGATGCTACAATTGTTAGCGCTGCTGATGATTTTAACGGAGCTGAAATTGAATTTACCGGTAAAGTTGCTTCTGTAAATACTGAAAACGAAAGAAGAGACAATCACTTAAGGTCTGACGATTTTTTCAACGCAGAACAATTTCCTGAAATTAAATTCAAAGGAAAATTAGTTAAAGAAGGAGGTAAATATCAACTAAAAGGAGATTTTACCATGCGCGATGTTACAAAACCCGTTACCTTTGATGTGAAGTATAATGGCTCTATAGATACCGGACGTGGCATGAAAGCAGGTTTTAGAATTACAGGCACTGTAAATCGTCTTGAGTACGGTTTGAAGTGGTCAAATAAATTGGCAAGTGGAGAATTGGCAGTTGCCGATGAAGTAACTATTAATTGCCGCATTGAATTAGATAAAAAATCTTAATAACATTGCAATCTATTTTAAATCAGGCTTATCCATAAAATTAAGATAAGCCTGATTTCATTTTCACTAAAGCTAACCATGCGAATAGAAGAAGAAATCAAGCAAACCAAGTTCAGAAATCCATTTCAAAAGGCCGGAATCAACATAATTTATACATCTCACTGGTTAGAGAATAAGCACAAAGAATTTTTCAAACAGTTTGATATTACCGGACAACAGTTCAATATCCTTAGAATATTAAAAGGACAACACCCCAGAAGCATTTCAGTTACCGAAATCAAGGAACGTATGCTGGATAAAAATTCTGATGTGTCGCGCTTGCTTGACCGGCTGGCCTTAAAATCACTTATCAGCAGAAAAACTTGTAATTACGATAAGCGATCAATGGATGTATTTATTACGCAACAAGGACTAGAATTGCTCGAAAAAATTGAATTGCAGATTACCCAACTTGACAGATTCTTAGGAAAATTATCAACTGAAGAGGCCACGCAGTTGAGCAATTTGATGGATAAGATCCGTGAGTAATTAATTCAAGTTAATTTTTTCCAATTAATCCCGATAATTAATCAAGCTCCCTCAATTCAATTTTAACAAATTGAATCAGTTCCTTGATGTAAGACCGACTAAAATCAAACTTAATTCCTGCGGCTTCATAAATCTCAGGGATACTCTTCATATAACCCAACTTTAATGCATTCAAATAAGCCTGCAAACCTTGCTGGTTATTTTCTTTGTAATTTCTCCAAACAGCTATGGCACCTAATTGCGCCATACCATATTCAATATAATAGAATGGCACTTCATACAAATGCAATTGTTTTTGCCATAAATAATTTTTGACTTCCTCCCATCCCGACCAATCGGTAATACTATCGCTGAATTCATCTGCAATCCTATTCCAATTTCGCTTGCGCTCTGCTAATGTATGGCCGGGATTTTCATAAATCCAATGCTGGAATTTATCTATGGTAGCAACCCAAGGTAGTGTTTCAATCAGGTCTTCAAGGTGCTCGCGTTTTGCGCGCTTCAAATCTTCCGTATTTTCAAAAAATACATCCCAATGATCCATTGAGATCAATTCCATAGCCATAGATGCCAACTCTGCCACTTCAGAAGGAGTAGATTTAAAATCCTGCAACTCAAGCTCCTTTGTTACAAAATTATGTATGGCGTGACCTCCCTCATGCATAATTGTTACCATATCGCGCAGGGTAGATGTGGCGTTCATGAAAATAAAGGGTACACCAATTTCGGCAAGTGGATAATTATAACCACCCGGAGCTTTTCCCTTACGGGATTCAAGATCCAAATGACCCATGGCTTTCATGATAGATAGGCATTGACCAAGAAAAGGATCCAGCCTATGAAATACCTCAATGGCTTTATCGGTTAAATCTTTTCCATTTTCAAATGCCTTAAGTGCTGGTTTGCTTTCAGCATCAACCAGTTTGTCCCAAGGGCGAAGTTGAGCATACCCTAACTTTCCTTTTCGCTCAATCATAAACTCGTCCAGCAAAGGTCTTACTTCATGTGCAATAGACTCATGAAAATTGAAACAATCATGTGGGGTATAATCAAAACGACCCAAGGCCTTGAACATATAATCACGAAAATTTTCAAAGCCTGCATTTATGGCTACTTGGTGCCTGAGGGAGATCAATTTACTAAACAGTTCATCCAGCTCTTCTTTATCAACCAGCCTTCTTATAGATATTTTACTAAAAACCTCTTCTCTTTTGTTGCGGTTGGTGTCCATCAACAAAACACCAGCTTGTTGCAAAGTCAACTCCTTGCCATCAACTTCCACACTCATTTTACCTGAAATTTGGACATACTTTTGTGTTTCAGTGCTGATCTCAGTAAAGAGGGGAATATTTTCCTCTCTGAATATCTCGATTTCCTTCTTCAGGTTTTTAATCATGATATCATAACCCGCTTTAGTACTTAGCTCGCTAAGAAATGAGGAGTCGGCCGCTTTCTTATTTAGCTTATCACTGTAAGGCGCAATATGCGGCTGTATGTTTTGCACAAAATCCTGGTAGGCCTTGCTGTACTCCTGGTTGTCGGTATAACAAGTCATGCGAATATAACGCCAGGCAAGATCCTCAGCAATTACCGATTCAAGTTCGCTTCTTAGTTTAAACCAATTTTTAAGGTCTGCCGCAGAATTGATATTAGTTTCAAGTAATTGATCAAAATAAGTTTTAAGATTATCCCAATTACTAAGACTAAACTCCTCGGGAAGAAAATTTCTTGTAGGTCTTTTTATAATTTCAGTGCTTGACATGATGGGTGTTAAAAAAGATGGATAAAAGATTAAAAAGAATAACTAGCCAATCTCAATCACCACATCATCGGTGATGGGATGCCCCACACAAGTAAGCACGTAGCCTTCGGCCAGTTCAGATTCGGAGAGGCCTTCTTCTTCATCCAGCTTTACTTTTCCAGAAATGGCTTTGCCTCTGCAAGCTGTGCATAATCCGCTCTGACATGAGTAAGGAAGATCAATGCCCATATCGAGGGCAGTTTCAAGAATAGCCCTGTCCGGTTCTACCATCACTTCATATTCTGCACCATCGTATTTAATGATAACTTTGCGTGTCTTTTTTTCTACTTTTGAAGTAGTTGCTTCTGTTTTAATTTCTTTGTCAATAGTTCCTGCAACAAAGCTTTCTTTAAATATTTTTTCTTTAGGGATACTGTGTTCACTTAATAACACCTCCACATTCTTCATCATTCCTTCAGGTCCACACATCAAGTAGGTGGTTTTCTCCATACCCCAATCCGGAATACGTTCAAAAAGTTTTTTAAGCATTTCCGGATTTAGTAAACCAGAATATCCTTGCCAGTTCATGGGTGCATTATCAAGCACATGAATCACATGTAAGCGGCCTTGGTAGTTAGTTTGCAATTTATCAAGTGCATCTCTGAAAATAATGCTTTCTTCATCTCTGTTACAATAAATGAGCGACACGATACTGTCAGGCTC
>CAZVFM010000125.1:0-7944 GCA_964626095.1 uncultured Roseivirgaceae bacterium
AAAAATATACCAAATGGTTCCTGGAAGATAATTTTACCTCAAATTTTATTTTCTCACTAAATGACATTTCCTTTTGTTTTTTCAAAATGGACTGACGTCTAATAACAATTGCCGCTAACAATTGTATATATCCAGCCATAGTACACAAACCCCTCCACCAGGGTGTTGTTTCTGCAATTGAATATATTTCATTTATCGCATAAGCGCAAAGCCTTGCCTGAAATGGTGTATAGGGCATATAAAGGTCACTTTTTTTTAGCGCTGCCCCGCTAAAAAAAGCGCTTGCTCTCTTCCATGGCCTTGTCGGCAATTTTCTCTGCTTCGCTTTTGCCCAGGTACCTGTCAATAAGGTAATGACCTAAATAAATTACAGGGGTAAGCAGTATGGCGATAATGAATTTGTAAATGTAATTGGTGGTACCTATGGCCATGATTTGCGAATTGCTGAAGATGCCCGAGAAGGCAATGTACAATACCACAAAACTGTCGATGAATTGTGAAATCAATGTGGAGCCCGTGGCACGCAGCCAGATCATTTTACTGCCCGTAATGCGTCTCAGTTTTTGAAACACAAAAACATCTACCAACTGCCCGATAAGGAATGCCACCAGCGAACCGATGATGATGCGCAGGCCCTGACCAAATATTTTATCAAAAGCATAATCAATATTGAACTTGTTTCCTTCAGCATCTGTGCTGTTGGCTTCTATCCACCAGTCGGCCGGGGGCAAGCCAATGGCCAGGTAAATCACCAAAAAAGAATAGGCAATAAAACCTGCCGTGAGAAAACTGATTTTTCTTACACCGGGCTTGCCAAAGTATTCATTAATTAAATCGGTAGTTACAAAAACAATGGGCCATATCAGCACACCGGCCGTGAGGTTGAAGTCCATAATAAAGCCCATGATGTTGAGATGGGCCGGCTGCATGCCTACGGTGCTTTCTACAGAAAATATTTTTGTGCCTATCATCTCGGCCAGCAGGGCATTGGTTAAAAAGATACCACTGAGTACAATGAAGAGGTTCCTTTTTTTCTTTTCTATGCTGCTGCCCATATAGCTTTATTCTTTGATTTCAAAAGTTTCGCCTTCTACAGCCAGTTCTGTTTTACTGAAAATGTTTCTGGCTTCTTCCAGCAAGGGTTCAAGCGATTTGTACCTTGCCGAGAAATGCCCGATCAATAATTTTTCTACACCGGCTTTAAGCGCAAAACTTGCTGCCTGGGCTGCTGTGCTATGCATTGTTTGCAGGGCTTTGTCTTTTTCTTCTTCCATAAAGGTAGCTTCATGGTAAAGCAGGTCAACTTGCTCGACATATTCAGTTAGTGTTTCAGAGTAAAGTGTATCTGACATGTAGGCATACGACCTGGATTTTTTAGGTGAAAGGGTAAGGTCTTCGTTTTTAAACAATAAATTACCCGAGTTGTCTAAAATATCAGCGCCTTTTTTCAGGGATGCAACATCACCGTGTTTCAATCCCTTCGGCAATTTTTCTTTTACAATTTTTCTTTCTTTAATCTGCTCTTTAAACAGAAAACCAACACAGGGTATTTTGTGCACTATAGGAAAGCTTTTAACAATAACGGTATTGTTCTCCAGCAGTACCTCAGGAGTGTTCATGTTGATGCGGTGAAAAACAAGATCAAACTCAGGGTGTGAATTGGCATACTTCAGTTGAAGTGTGATGATCTCATCCAGCCCTTTAGGTCCGTAAATATAAAGGGGCTTTTCGCGCTTGAATAAATGTTGTGAAAAAATAAAACCCATCAATCCCAGGTAGTGATCACCATGCAGGTGACTGATAAAAACATGGTCGATTTTTAACAGGCTTCCCGAATACTTTTTGATCTGGACTTGAGTATTCTCTGCACAATCAATTAGATATTGCTTGTTTTGGATTTCAAGTAATTGTGCACTGGGATGTCTTCCGTAAGCGGGAAGCGCCCCGCTGGATCCCAGTATGGTAAGTTTAAAACTCAATAAGTTGAAACTGTTTGCTTAAGATTTTAATGCAATAACAAATTGCGGTACCAGTAAGCTTAGTCTTTATCTTTTCCCTTTATGTCTTGCTCAATTTCGTGCATAAATACCGCATCTACTGCTTCTTCTACTGTAGGCAGAATATTTAATACACTATCGAGTTGGGAAATTTTAATCAATTTCATGGTATGATCTTGCAGGCTGGCAAGCACGAAAATTCCTCCGTCTTCCTGCACAATTCTGTTGCCCACCAATAAAGCACTTAGGCCAGATGAATCTGTATATTTCACTTCTGATAAATCCAGGATGATATTTTTTACGCCTTCAGCATGGAGCGTGATCAATTCTGATTTCAGGCTGGGGGCAATGCTTGAGTCAAGTTTTTCTTCATGCAATCGCATCAAACTGTATTTTTCCTGCTTATCGATAGTATATTTCATAGTATTGTTTTTGAACGCTCTAAAATAATTGAATTTATTGAATTGCTTACGTTAGTTTCTATTCTTTCGAGGATATTATCATCACTTATCTCTTCAAGCGTTTCACCTGTAAATTGACTGAAAAGTTCTTTATACCTTTCTGATATGCCCGAAACCACTTCATCGGTCATTAACGGTACTTGTTGACCCTCTTTTCCCTGGAAACCGTTCTCAATCAACCATTGTCTTACGAACTCCTTCGATAATTGTTTTTGATTTTCTCCCTTTTGTTGCCTGGCCTCGTATCCATCTGAATAAAAATATCTTGACGAATCGGGTGTATGCACTTCATCAATAAGCAATATTTTGCCATCGTACTTACCAAATTCATATTTGGTGTCAACTAAAATGAGTCCGCGCTCAGCAGCCATCCTTGTTCCTTTGTCGAATAATTTCCTGGTATAATCTTCAAGCAGCAGATAATCTGTTTCGCTTACAATTCCTTTTGAAATAATCTCTTCTCGCGAGATATCTTCATCATGACCTTCTTTTGCTTTTGTGCTCGGGGTAATAATGGCCGTTGGTAGTTTGTCATTTTCTTTGAGGCCATCGGGAAGTGGTACTCCACAAAGTAATCTTTTTCCTGAACGGTATTCTCTCCAGGCATGACCGGCCAGGTATCCGCGAATCACCATTTCAACTGCAAAAGGCTCGCAACGAAACCCAATGCTTACATTGGGGTCTGGATTTTTGATGAGCCAGTTGGGAACAATTGAAGATGTCGCATTTAAATTTTTTGCAGCAATAAGGTTGAGCACCCTCCCTTTATCAGGAATGGCGCGTGGGAGTATAACATCGAAAGCAGAAATGCGGTCAGATGCTACCATGGCAACAATATCATCGAAATAATAAACGTCTCTGACTTTACCTTTATAAAATCCGGTTTGATTCTTAAAATGGAAATTAGTTTCTTTTATTGCTTTCATTTTCTGCTTCCCCAGGTTCGTGAATCTCTACGATTACACCTGCATTATATAAAATTGTTTTCAACAACTCACCGGCTTCATTATAAATGGACCATTCGCGATGCATTTTATTTGAAATGTATTCTCCACTTTCTTTTAATTTTCCATCCGGAAAATATAATTCAAACTTGCCGTGCCTACGTCCGGATTTGAAATCGCTTATACTTTCTATTTTACCATTTTCATGATACGTTTTAACTGTGCCATTTAGCATTTTGAATTTGTAGGGCTCCTCTGAAGCAGTTTTGCCATTGCTGAAGTATGTATAACGTGTACCTGATATCTTACCTAATTCGTATGATTCTTTAATGCGCGGAGTTTTGCCGTCTTCATGGTAGTATGTCCAGGTACCATGCGGTAAATTTTTGCGGTATTTCTTTTCGGTTTGCAAAAGCTCTTCTTCGTCAAAACTTTGCACAATAAAATCAAGGCCCAGTCCCATGGTTTCTTTGGTCTTCATTTTTCCGTTAGGATGGTACTCAATATTTGTTCCCACTCTTGATCCTTGGTTGTATTTGTATTTATGCTTAATTGAGCCATCAGCATAGAAGCCGGTATTTTCTCCATGCAAGTAACCATTCATGTAGTTACCAATTAACAACACCTGGCCTTGTTCATTATAGTTTCTAAATGTTCCACTCTTCGAACCCTCGTTCATTTCTGAAATGGTTTCGAGTTGACCATTGGCGAAGTAAGTTTTGAAATAACCATGCAAAATACCCTGCCGGTAATTCCCTTCGGTTTCAATCAGTCCGCCTTCATAAAAGGTTCGGGTAATGCCGTTTGGTTTTCCGTTTTTGTAAGTGATTTCTTTTTTTAAACTCCCACCCGGATAATACTCACGGATAATGCCTTCGGGTTTTCCTTCGGCAAAGTATGATTCAAGCCGGATGCTTCCATCCTGAAAAAAAGAATACACACTATCTATCAATAAATCATTTTCGTAATAGGCTTTTTGTGAGATATTGCCCTCGGCATCATAAACAATAACAGGTCCATGGCGCAGGCCATTTACAAAACTCATGGATCGAAGCGGCAGACCTTCATCATTAAACTCCTGAAATTTTCCGGATTTTCGTCCATCAGCATAATAACCAATCAGTTCTTCCTTGCCATTCGGATAAAAGCGGGTAAACTTTCCTTCTATGGTGCGGAAGTCGTGAGTGGATACATAATAATGTTCTCTCACCAGTTTTTTACTGGCATCATAATAGGTGATCACCTCCTTTTGTGCTGAGACAGACAGGCTTATGAACACAAGGAAAAAAATGTAAATCAGCTTTTTCATACCCCATTAACGGGAAACCCTTTAATTATGTATTTGCGAATTTAGCATAAAGCAAAAAACCGGCCTCAAAAGACCGGTTTTAAATATTCAGAAATGGTATTTTCAGCAATTTTCAATTACAATGGCCGAAGCGCCTCCACCGCCATTGCAAATACCCGCTACACCAATATTGCTGTTGTTTTGCTTGAGCACATTGATCAGGGTGGCTATAATTCTTGCGCCAGATGCGCCAAGCGGATGACCAAGCGCAACAGCACCTCCGTTTACGTTAACCCGCTCAGGGTCTAATTCAAGCTTAAGGTTATTGGCTATGGCTACAGCAGAAAAGGCCTCATTGATCTCATAATAACCCACATCCTTTTTATCTACGCCAGCCGTTTGCATCGCGCGTGGAATAGCGAGTGAAGGCGCTGTGGTAAACCACATGGGATCCTGGGCGGCATCTCCAAAACCTTTAATTTTTGCTATGGGTTTAATACCCAAACTATCTGCCTTCTTTTTACTCATTAACACCAAGGCTGCGGCACCATCATTAATTGTAGATGCATTTGCTGCTGTGGCTGTACCTTCTTTGGTAAACACGGGTTTGAGTTGTGGTATTTTATCGAAACTCACATTCTTATACTCTTCGTCTTCGCTAAAAAGAGTAACATCTCCTTTTCGTCCGGTAATTTCTACGGGTATAACTTCGTTTTTGAATTTGCCTGAAGCCCAGGCAGCGGCAGCTCTTTTATAAGAGTTGATGGCGTAATGGTCTTGATCTTCGCGGCTGATGTTCATTTCTTTGGCAGTATTATCAGAGCAAACTCCCATAGCACAAGCATTGTACACATCGGTAAGTCCATCGTACTGTAAACCATCCAGCAATTGTCCGTTGCCGTATTTATAACCATACCTGGCTTTTGGCAGATAAAAAGGAATGGAGGACATGTTTTCCATTCCTGCCGCAACTACAATATTGTTCTGGCCGAGCATGATTGACTGCGCACCAACCATTACGGCTTTCATGCCTGAAGCACATACTTTATTGATGAGTGTGCATGGAATATTATATCCCATACCTGCGGCCACAGCTACCTGAGTAGCAGGAGCCTGCCCCAAACCGGCAGCGATTACATTGCCCACAAAAAGCTCATCAACAGATTTAGGATCAAGTCCTGCTTTTTGCAATGCAGCTTTTACAGCCGTAGCACCTAAAGTTGTTGCAGGAATAGTGGACAGACTCCCACCAAAACTTCCAAAAGGGGTGCGTACTGCCGAGATTATGTATACTTCGTTCATTTTTTAGAATTTATAACTTATGTAATTGATTTAAATTTTGAATGCTCAGTTACCAATCAGGCTTAGACGGATCTTTTCGCTGTGTTGCCTTGCGCTTGTTTTGTTGTAAATATTGTATCTCCTGATTCTTCATTGCTTCAAGTAACATTCGTGCTTTGTCTTCACTGATTTTCATGTCTTTCAACTTATCAGCAGTAGATGGAGGAATTTCATCTTGTTTTTGATCCTGCTCTTCATCTGACTCTCCTTCACGGTCTTTGTTTTCTTTATTCTGTTGGTCTTTGTCTTGTTTTTGCTGATCATCTTTTTCCTGGTCTTGCTTTTCTTTGTCTTCCTGGTCTTGCTTATCCTGGTTTTGCTGGTCTTTGTCTTTCTGATCTTCGTTTTTGTCTTTCTGGTTTTGCTGTTGATCGTCTTTTTCCTGATCTTCCTTCTCCTGATTTTCCTGTTCTTTCAATTTCTTTTTGAGCATTTCATAGTTGAATCGGGCATCATCATTTTTTGGATCGGCTTTGATGGCTTGTTTGAAGAGTTCCAGTGCTTCCTTGAATTTGCCTTCACGATTGGCCATTACGCCCAACTGCTGCAGGGCTGCTGATTTGATGGCCAGGTTTTCACTGTCGCTTAATTGCTGGTATTGGGTGCCTGCGTTTTCGTTGTCTTTAAGATTAAAATAGCTGTTGGCAAGATTTAATCTTAGCTCATCTTCATTAATACCCATTGAATCCACCAAAAGGGCATAGGTATTTTTGGCTTTATCAAAATCACCTTCGTGATAGGCTTTTCGGGCTTCTTCTTTCAGGGTATTTACCTGTGCAATTTTCTTAATATCATCAATTGGATTAAGTGCAAGTAGGATCAGTAGGAGTACTTTCATATCCTGATAGTTTTTAAATTGATCAACACATCAAATGTCATAAATATCATTGCAGCCAGTAAAAAGTAATGGTACCTGTTGGCAGATACGTCTACCAAACGGGCATCTCTCGCCTGCCCTTCAATAGTACTAATCGTATTAATTAATCTGGAAACCTCATTTTTAGTTTCATTGATTTCGAAATATTCTCCCCCGGTTTTATTTGCAAGGTTTCTGAGTGATTTAGAATCTAATTTTGTGATGACCACATTCCCATCCCGGTCGGTTTTAATGTCCCTGTTTGTACGAATCTGACTTCCGCGCTCTGTGCCCACACCCAGGGTAAACAGTTTGATGCTGTTCTTTTCTATTTCTTTGGATATGGCTTCGGTTTCATCACCAAAATCTTCTCCATCGCTTACCAGCACAATTACTTTTGATTTTTGCTGAGTAATCAGCCCTTCTGAATCTTCAATTTTTTTCAAGGCCATTTTGAGGGGCGGGGCAAAATCGGTACCCCCACTTGGCACCAAGCTGCTGTTTAAGGTCTCAATAAAAAGATTCAATGCGGCCTGATCGTAAGTAAGCGGACACTGCATAAATGCTTCCGATGAAAAAATGATGAGACCAATCCTGTCGCTGCTGAATGCGCCAATAATACGTTTAAGCTCAAACTTGATTTTTTCTAATCGGGTAGGTGCAATATCAAACGCATTCATTGATTGAGAAAGGTCAACCGCAATCATGATATCCTTACCAATAGATTTTACTTCTTTCTTTGCTGCCCCAAAGCTGGGGCCAAGTAAAGCAATGATCAACAAGCTAAAGTAAAGTGTTCTTAATACAATTTTAGGCACTACGCCCTTAACCGGGGTATTCAATTGCCTGGCAACCTTGATGATTTTGAGGATGTAAACAATGTAAAATACCACAAAACCTGAGGCAAGGAGAAGTTCGAGCAATCCAAAACTTTTATACCAACTCATAAGTACTGATCATTCAAATAAAGCTTTAAATGCAAAAGTTTAATGCAAAGTTAACAGGAGGCCAAATATAAGGCTTGCTTGTTATAACGACCATTTAATTCTTTTGGCTT
>CAZVFM010000126.1:0-7929 GCA_964626095.1 uncultured Roseivirgaceae bacterium
TCACCATACAATTTTACATCACGCTCAAACCCTTGTAACAAATCACCTTCAATTTCTTCGAGCAAGTGTGGTGGGCAGAACCAACGAAGAAATCTTAATACCCAATTCGGTGCTTGCGGTTTCTTATCATTCATATTCCCGACATCTTTAATTGAGGAACCAGCTTCCACAAACCCAAACGTACTTCTTTCAGGGCTTTGAGTGTAGCAAGGCCTGCACTGGTAATGGTATAGATTCGTTTTCTTCTGCCCCCTCTTTCATTGGTCGCGCCACCGAGCGAAGATTTAACCATACCCTTATCTTCTAAACGATATAAGGTAACGTGCACTGCACTGAGATTCACATCTCTCTTTAAACGACTTTCAATTTCCTCCGCTATGGCTGCGCCATAGGCCTCTTCCTGGAGTGCAGCAACCAGCGTTAAAACCACCTCTTCAAATTCGCCCAGATATTCTTTATTCATATATATGCTTATATTTTGTTAAGTAAATATGAATAAAATTCCCTTTTCAAGCAAAACATTCCGGCAAAAATATTTAGGTTGATGTGTCAGCAACATCCTTATCGTTATTGCTGACTTTTATCGTGGACATCATAACAATAGCATTAATATGCATGCATTTTCTCTTTCAGCATTGGAGGCGAACCACGAGGCTCAGTTATAAGATTTGGTTTCACTAAAAGAGAAAGTGTCCTACACCTGGGAGATGTAGGACACTAAATTACAATAGTAAATAACTACATCTTCTCTTTCACCATGGATGGCACTACACCCATGTTGTACCAGGCAAAGGCAAACTGATCGGCCTGGGTGTCTAATGCTTTGGAAAGATTAGATGAACCATGTCCTGATTTTACATCTACTCTTATCAAGACTGGGTTCTCTCCAGCATGGTGTTCCTGTAAAGTAGCTGCAAACTTATAAGAGTGTGCGGGCACCACACGGTCATCGTGGTCGGCTGTGGTAACAAGAGTTGCCGGATAAGCCACTCCTGGTTTCAAGGCATGCACAGGAGAATACTTTACCAGGTACTCAAACATCTCTTTGGAATCATCAGCTGTGCCGTAATCATAAGACCATGCTGCTCCTACTGTAAACTTGTGGTAGCGAAGCATGTCCATCACGCCTACCGCAGGGAAAGCCACCTTCATCAGTTCAGGTCGCTGCGTCATGGTAGCGCCCACGAGTAATCCTCCATTAGAACCACCTGCAATGGCGAGGTATTCACTGGATGTGTATTGCTCACTGATTAAATATTCTGCAGCCGCGATAAAATCATCAAACACATTTTGCTTGTTCATTTTGGTGCCGGCATCATGCCACTTTTTGCCGTACTCTCCGCCACCGCGTAAATTCGGCAGTGCAAAAACACCACCGTTTTCCAGCCAAACAATTCTGGATGTACTGAAAGAAGGGGTCTGACTTATATTAAATCCACCATAAGCATACAGCCAGGTTGGGTTCTTTCCATTTAGGTCCAAACCTTTTTTGTGCACAATAAACATGGGAACGCTTGTGCCATCTTTGCTGGTATAGAAAATTTGCTTGGTCTCAAAATCATCAGGTTTAAACTGAACTTGCGGTTGATTGTATAAGGTAGATTTACCTGAAGCAATATCGAATTTGAAAATGCTTGGTGGATAAGTAAATGAAGTGAAGGTGTAGTACACCTCAGTATCATCCCATTTGCTACCAAAACCACCTGCCGAACCGATGCCGGGAAGTTCAACTTCTCTTTCCAATTTTCCTTTGTTATCAAATTGTTTGATTTGTGTCTTGGCATCTTTCAAATATCCCACAAATAATTTTCTGCCGGCAGTACTGATACTTTGTACAGGTTCCTCTGCTTCGGGCACAATGTCTTTCCAATTTTCTATTCCGGGATTGTTAAAATCAACTTCAACAATTCTCGTGTTGGGGGCATTGAGATTCGTGCGAATAATCAAGCGAGTGTCATCATTGTTAATGACGGAGTGGTTGTTTTCAAAATTTGTTACAACAGGAACAAATTTAGATTTAGGATTTGATAAGTCCTGTATGTACAATTCATTACCTGTAGTGCTTACCGAAGTAGTAAGTATTAAGAAGCGCTCGTCTTCTGTCAGATAAACTCCTCCCCTTCGTTTAGGATTCATTAGGCCACCATCATAAACCACTTTATCTTCAGACTGCGGTGTGTTAAGTTTGTGAAAATAAACACGGTTATAGTTTACTACTGAGAACAATTCTGTGTTTTCATAACGGCCATAATAAAATCCTTCATTACCCTTCCATGCAATTCCGGTAAATTTTAAATCACGCAATGTATCGCCAATCACGGTCTTATCTTCAGCGCGCATGGTTACTGCTTTTCTCCAGTCAGAACCACCTTCCTGAATTAAAATAGTTAGCAATGAACCATCCTTACTGAAAAACATACCTGCTAAACTGGTAGTACCATCCGCAGAGAAAGTATTGGGATCAAGAAAAACTTCTTCCGCACCATCTTCGCCTTTCTTTCTGAATTGCACATTATGGTTTTGCAATCCGCTGTTCTTTGAATAGTAATAGTAGTCTCCTTGTTTTCTGGGGGCCGAAATACGCTCGTAGTTTTGTATTTCACCTAAACGCGCACGCACTTCATCTCTGAAGGAAATATTGTTAAGGTAGCCGAATGTCACTTCATTTTGAGCGGCCACCCATTCAGCAGTTTCTGCTGATTTATCATCTTCCAACCAACGATAGGGATCAGGCACTTCGGTTCCGAAATAAATATCAACCGTATCAACCTTATTTGTTACTGGATAAATAAGTGCTTCTTTCTTGCTTTCGCTTCCACAGGAAATCAAAAACACTAAAGCCAACAAGTACGATAACCGGGATATAATTTTCATAAGCCTTTTTTTAAGTAATCCAATAGTATAATCTTCTTTGCCAGGGAGCAAATGTTAAATGACAAGTGGCAATGAATGTAATTGAAATTAGTGTTTCAGTACTTTGATGGTTCTATTTACTAATCAATCTTGTCAAAACCCGTATAAGGAACAAGCACTTTTGGAATGCTTATTCCCTTTTCGCTTTGATTATTTTCCAGAATAGCCGCTACAATTCTTGGTAATGCCAAAGCGCTACCATTAAGTGTATGCAGCAACTCGGTTTTGCCAGAAGCATTTTTGTATCTGAGTTTTAATCGGTTGGCCTGAAATGCCTCAAAATTACTTACTGAACTTACTTCCAGCCAACGTTGCTGGGCGGCAGCATATACTTCCATATCAAAAGTAAGAGCAGAAGTAAAACCCATATCACCTCCACACAGTCTAAGTTTGCGATAAGGCAATTCAAGTTTTTCTAAAAGTCCCTGCACGTAACCACACATTTCTTCTAGTGCCTTGTACGACTCTTCAGGTTTTCTGATTTGAACGATCTCTACTTTATCAAACTGGTGCAAACGGTTTAATCCTCTTACATGTGCTCCCCATGAACCAGCTTCCCTTCTAAAACAGGGGGTGTATCCTACATTCTTTACAGGAAGATGAGTTTCATCTAAAATCTCGTCTCTATAAATATTTGTAATAGGAACTTCTGCTGTGGGGATCAGAAAAAGATCATCTGTTGTGGCATGATACATTTGTCCGTCCTTATCGGGTAAATTGCCGGTGCCATATCCAGAATCTCTGTTAACCAAAATGGGGGCTTGTATTTCTGTATAGCCAACTTTTGTTGCTTCATCAAGAAAGAAATTGATAAGTGCCCTTTGCAATCGCGCACCCTTGCCTTTATAAACAGGAAATCCTGCTCCGGTTATTTTGTTGCCTAAGTCAAAATCGATGATGTCATATTTTTTAATAAGGTCCCAGTGAGGTTGGGCACCAGCAGCTAATGAGGGCATTACCCCGTGTTCGTGTGCAATAATATTATCTTCACTTCCCTTTCCTGTAGGAACACTTTCGTGTGGAATATTAGGGATGGTATATAACAACTCCTGCAACTCTTTATCGGTCTTGTCAAGAGTTTCCCCTAAAGACTGCGCTTCTGCTTTCAAAGTGCCAGATTTGCCTTTGATCTGTTCGGCCCCATCCTTATTGCCGGATTTCATTAAAGCACCTATTTCTTTGGCAAGCGTATTGGCTTCAGCCAAAGCCTCGTCACGTTTCTTCTGGGTCTCCCTTCTTTGCAGGTCAAGTTCAAGCACCCGGTTTACCAGGCTTTCAGCATCCTTAACATTTCTCTTGATCAGGCCCTTTACGAGCCTTTCTTTCTCTTCTCTAAAATTTGCGATGGGTAACATTCCGCAAATTTAATGGCATTCATCAATTCTCTAAGCATAGTACGCAACTCTTCAACATGAGTTTAGAACTTGAAATAAGTTAAAATTTATCCTAATAGATTTGTTATTCATCGATTTTAGCCTATAATTGCATCATCAATACGGCTTAACTCAAAGCCTTTCGATATAAATCCATTTTCGTATCAGATCACAACGCGACTAGTATTCTATTGTAATCAATGCCTGCTTATTGATTTAACACATTTATAAATTCTCAAACCAAACAAACTAATTTCATTTTCTCAACATGTACACTATTGACGACCTCAATGTCAGGCTGCTTTCAGAATTAAGAGAGATAGCCGAAGGCCTCGGAGTTAAGAATTCCAAAAAACTCGCCAAAGAAGACCTCGTTTACAAAATCCTTGATCAGCAAGCCATATCAGGAGAGGACACACCAGCTAAGAAGCCAGCACAAAATGATAACAAACCCAGAAGAAGAAGGGAGAATGTAGCGCCCCCGATTGCAAAGGAGCAAAATCTAAGCTCTGATGAATTGCTGGATTCAATTGACATGGAGTTGGATACAGCAGTTACGAGTTTCGATGAGCCCGCAACAGAGCAGGAAAAACCTACTGAGGTAATACAACAGCGCGAACGAAGAGATGACCAGCATAAGAGGAAAGAAAGCAACATCAAAGATTTTGATGGTGTGATCATGAACGAGGGCGTGCTGGAAATCATGCAAGATGGATATGGTTTTCTTCGCTCTTCTGATTACAACTACCTGGCAAGTCCGGATGATATTTATGTTTCGCCATCTCAAATAAAACTTTTTGGATTAAAAACAGGGGATACCGTACGCGGACAAATCAGGCCTCCAAAGGAGGGAGAAAAATATTTTGCATTGTTAAGAGTAGAAACGGTTAATGGTAAAACCACTGAGGAAATTCGTGACCGTGTTTCTTTTGAATACCTTACCCCTCTTTTCCCAGAAGAGAAACTCAGACTAAGTACCACACCAACAAATATGTCTACTCGTATACTTGACCTTTTTGCCCCTATAGGTAAAGGTCAGCGCGGTATGATTGTAGCCCAGCCCAAAACAGGAAAGACGGTATTATTGCAGCAAATTGCCAATGCCATTGCTGAGAACCATCCTGAAGTTTATCTCATCGTATTACTGATTGATGAACGCCCCGAAGAAGTAACAGACATGGCCCGTAGTGTTAAAGGCGAGGTGATTGCCTCCACATTTGATGAGCAAGCTGAGCGGCATGTAAAAGTAGCCAGCATTGTGCTTGAAAAAGCCAAGCGCATGGTAGAGTGCGGTCACGATGTAGTGATATTGCTAGATTCAATCACACGTTTGGCGCGTGCTTATAATACAGTGGTGCCTTCATCAGGAAAAATACTTTCCGGAGGTGTAGATGCCAATGCTTTGCATAAGCCCAAGCGTTTCTTCGGAGCGGCACGTAATGTAGAAAATGGCGGTTCTTTAACCATTATCGCTACCGCCCTGATTGATACAGGTTCCAAGATGGACGAAGTAATCTTTGAAGAGTTCAAAGGAACAGGTAATATGGAATTGGTGTTGGATCGTAAATTATCCAACAAGCGGGTTTATCCTGCTATTGACGTTCCTGCGTCTGGTACGCGTAGAGAAGAATTACTAATGAAGGAGGAAGAATTGCAGCGTGTTTGGATCTTGCGCAAGTTCATGAGCGACATGAACTCCAACGAGGCCATGGAATTCTTACAAAGCAAGATGAAGGGAACCCGTAACAACGAAGAGTTTCTGATTTCGATGAATGGGTAATCCCAATTTTAATTGATAAAAAAAGGCGCATCTACTTGCGCCTTTTTTTATTTGCTATCTCGTACTTCTTCTCATGAAATGCACCTTTAAAGTCGGGATTATCTTTTCTTTTTTGCTTGTCAATTTCTCGGGCCATCTCCTGCTTTTCTTCAAATGATGTTTCGGTAATCTTGACTGTCGCAGGAATTTTCTTTACAGGAATTTTCTCCCGGATAATTTTCTCTATTCTTCGGATGTGGTAAAGTTCAGCTTCATTGGCGAAAGTAATGGCAGTCCCTTCTTTCAATGCCCTACCCGTTCTTCCTATGCGGTGCACATAGTCCACATACACAAAAGGCACATCAAAGTTAATTACATGACTGACATCGCTCACATCAATTCCTCTTGAGGCAACATCTGTAGCTACCAATACCCTCAGCTTCCCGTCTTTAAAATCATTCATCGCATTAATGCGTACATTTTGTCCCTTGTTGGAATGCACAACTTTAACCGGGCCAAGATTTCTTCGATCGATGAAGTGAAAAATGTTATCTGCAATTTTCTTGGTGCGCGCAAAAATCATGACCTTGGTAAATGCGCCTTTATCATTTAAAAGATATTCAAGAAGGTTGATCTTGCTAATGAAATTTGGCACATGATAAAGCACCTGGGTTACTGTCTCTACGGGAGTAGACTCAGGCGTGATTTCAATTCTTACAGGAAAATCCAGGAACTCCGCAGAGAGTCTTTCAACCACAGGATGAAAAGTTGCCGAAAACAAAAGGTTTTGTCTTTTTCTTGGGAGTACCTCCAGTATTTTCCTTAGCTGAGGCATAAAGCCCATATCCATCATTTTATCTGCCTCATCAATCACCAGTGTTTTGATTTGTTTTACTTTGATTTCTCCTTTTAAGTAGATTTCCATAAAGCGACCGGGTGTTGCCACTATAATGTCAATCCCCTCATTGATAATTGCTATTTGAGTTTTTGGTCCAATACCGCCAAAAATTCCTGTAATTCTAAGGTCGGTATATGTTGCGAGTTTTTTAGTGTGATCTTCAATTTGTAAAACCAATTCTTTTGTTGGAGCCAGTATAACAGCCCTGGGTTCAATCCCTTGGGCATATTTGAGTTTCATTAATAGAGGCAAGAGATAGGCAGCTGTTTTACCTGTTCCAGTTTGTGCAATGCCCAAAACCTGGTTGCCACCCATTGCAGCTGGTATGCATTTTTGTTGAATAGGTGTCGGTAATTCAAAGCCTTGGCTGGCAACTGCATTTAATAGCTGCTTGTTGAGTTTAAATTCTTCAAAACTTGTTATACTTTTCGACATGAGAACTCAACAGGGATTATGCGTATTCTGATTAGCAATGCAAATATAGTCAATGAAGGTAAGTGCTTTACTGCAGATGTGTTGATTAAAGACCAATTCATTGAGAAGATAGATGGTAGTATAAGTGCAGCAAACGCTGATAAAGTGATTGATGCAAAGGGAAAGTTTTTATTGCCGGGTGTAATTGACGATCAGGTTCACTTTAGAGAGCCGGGACTTACACATAAGGCCACTATTTATACTGAATCGAGAGCAGCTGTAGCCGGTGGGGTTACCTCTTTCATGGAGATGCCAAACACATTTCCGCCAGCACTAACTCAAGAATTGCTTGAGGAAAAATATCAGATAGCAGCCAAATCATCCCTGGCCAATTATTCCTTTTTTATGGGGGCATCGAACGATAACTATGATGAGGTTATGCGCACTGATCCGAATAAGGTGTGTGGGTTGAAAATTTTTATGGGTTCTTCTACAGGTAATTTGTTGGTGGATAATGAAAGTGCTTTGGAGAAATTCTTCAGGGAGTCGGAAATGCTTATTGCCACGCACTG
>CAZVFM010000127.1:0-7841 GCA_964626095.1 uncultured Roseivirgaceae bacterium
CGCTTGCGGTTAAGCCGAACATACCAATTGGAAAGTTGATAATCAACAAAATCCTGAATGGCACGGGCAGATTGGGTAGGCTCATATTCGTTGTAGGCACTTTCTACTTCAACAATAAGTGATTGTAGTTTAGAAATGATCCAGCGGTCAGACTCCGGGCGATCTTTGACCGGAACAATATTTTTCTCGTCTATTTCAAAGCCATCAATATTCGCATAAAGGGCAAAGAATGCGTAGGTATTCAATAAGGTTCCGAAAAATCTTCTTTGTACTTCTTTAACGCCATCAAAATCAAATTTCAAGTTTTCCCATGGCGGAGCATTTTCAATCATGTACCAGCGCACCACATCCGGTCCGTACTGATCAATGGCTTCAAAAGGATTTACGACATTGCCCTTGCTCTTCGACATTTTGTTGCCGCTCCTGTCAAGGACGAGTCCGTTTGCGATAACGTTTTTAAATGCAACGCTATCAAACAACATAACAGCTAAAGTGTGTAGCGTAAAAAACCAACCACGGGTTTGATCTACACCCTCAGCAATGTAATCGGCAGGGAAGGCATCTCCGCCTTTTCCTCTTTCAAGTAGGGAAGGAGAGTTTGGAGAAATTATTTTTTCGCGGTTCTCAAAAGGAAAATGATGCTGTGCATAAGGCATAGCCCCTGAATCAAACCACACATCAATCAAATCGGGTTCGCGGTACATAGGTTGCCCATTAGGACTGACAAGAATGATATCATCTACATAGGGTCTATGCAAATCAATTTTTGAATGTTGAAATTCAAATGTTGAATTTAGGATTCCTGCCTTAATCGATTTCTGAATTTCCTTTTCCAGTTCATCTACTGAGCCAATGCAAATTTCTTCTTTACCATCTTTCGTTCTCCAAATGGGTAGTGGAGTTCCCCAATACCTTGAACGAGATAAATTCCAATCAACCAGATTCTCAAGCCAGTTGCCAAATCGTCCGGTGCCTGTGTACTCCGGTTTCCAGTTGATGGTTTTATTAAGCTCAGCCATACGCTCTTTGTAAGCGGTAGTTTTTATGAACCAGGAGTCAAGCGGATAATACAAAACTGGTTTATCGGTTCGCCAACAATGAGGGTAACTGTGTTCATACTTCTCAACTCGAAAAGCTTTATTTTCTTCTTTGAGAATGATGGAGATAATTACATCTGTTGATTTATAGTCATCATGTGACTCATCTTCGTTGGTGTAATTTTTTACATAGAAATCATCTTCAGTAAGAGTTCTGTGTGTTTTAATCTGGTACTTATTGACTCCTTCTAAGAGATAAGCTCCTATCTCTTTAACAAACTTACCTTTCTTATCAACTACGGGGACTTCATTATCGGTCTCATCTGCTATAGTAAGTGGAGGAATGTCGTGCTGTTTGGCAACACGATAGTCATCGGCACCAAAGGTAGGGGAGGTGTGCACCACACCGGTACCCTCTTCGGTAGTAACAAAATCTCCTGCAACCACCTGAAAGGCTTTGTCGGTATCGTACATGGGCTGTATGTAGGGCATAAGTTGTTCATACTTTATGCCTACCAATTTTTCACCTTTGAACTCTTGAACAGTTTTAAATGGAATGACTTTGTCGCCTGCTTTATATTCTTCAAGATTTAAGTCTTTGTTTTTATCAGAAAAATATTTTCCAAGCAGATCTTTAGCAAGTACAACACTTATGGGTTGGTGGGTGTACATGTTAAATGTATTTACCAGCACATAAGATATTTTTTCTCCAATGGCTAAGGCCGTGTTAGAAGGCAATGTCCAAGGTGTTGTTGTCCAGGCCAGAATATGAACGTCTTCGCAATGGCCAGGGCCAAACAAGAAATCAGATTTTTTATCCTTTTTTACTTTAAACTGAGCAACGACAGAAGTGTCCTTCACGTCCTTGTAGCATCCGGGCAGGTTAAGTTCGTGTGAACTAAGGCCTGTGCCTGCAGCAGGAGAGTAGGGTTGAATGCTGTAGCCCTTGTACAGTAGCTTTCGTTCATACAATTGTTTGAGCAGCCACCAAAGCGTTTCGATGTATTTGTTGTCAAAAGTTACGTAAGGATCTTTCAGGTCAACCCAGTAGCCCATTTTTTCGGTGAGCTCATCCCACTGATCTTTGTACTTCATTACCGTTTCACGGCATTTTTTATTGTAATCTTCGATAGAAATTTTTTTACCAATATCGTCTTTGGTAATGCCAAGTTGTTTTTCTACTTGTAACTCAACCGGAAGGCCGTGAGTATCCCAGCCACCTTTTCGCTTAACCTGGTAGCCTTGCAAAGTTTTATATCTGCAAAAAATATCTTTAACCGTACGCCCCATCACATGGTGAATGCCGGGAGTTCCATTTGCTGAAGGTGGACCTTCATAAAAAGTAAACGCAGGACTGCCTTCGCGAAGTGTTACCGATTGTTCAAAAACATTATTTTCTTTCCAGAAGCTTAATATTTCTTCTGCTATTTTTGCAAAATTCAGTTCTTTAGATTCCTTATACCTGGTTGACATACTGTGTGACACCTAAAAATTAATTAAATGATTGTTTTGGATTTTTAAACCGGAGTAGCATCGTTACGATCTTCTTTTTCATTCCTGATTTTTAATTGACTCATGTTTATCTCCTCGTCCTGGTCCTCAGTATAAAACCCTTCAACCTGTTCAATAAGTAAATGCTGGCCCTCTTTATACTTTCCCCTGTCGAAAGTCATAATCAATGCAGGAAGTAAAGTTAAATTGGTTAGCATGGCAATTACCAGTGTAGTTGAGGTTAGTGTACCTAAGGCAATTGTACCCCCAAAGCTTGAGCCCGCAAAAATTACAAAACCAGCAAAGAGAATGATGGAAGTGTAAACCATGCTTTTTCCAACTTCCAAAATGCTGTTGCTAACCGCAATAGGAACAAAGAATCTTCTGGCATGTAACTCTTGTCGGTATTTCGCCAGAAAATGTATGGAGTAGTCAACGGAAATTCCAAAAGTGATGCTAAATATTAAGACTGTACTGGGTTTCAGCGGAATGTTGAAATAGCCCATGAGTGCAGCGGTAATCATCATCGGAATGATGTTTGGAATGAGCGAAATAACAATCATCCTGAAATTTGAAAACAACAACCCCATAGTTACAGCAATCAACAAAAAGGCAAGTGCAAGACTAAACTTAAGGTTGCGCACCAAAAACTTGTTTCCCTTGATAAAAAGCGGTGTAGTACCTGTAATTGTAGCTTTTAAAGTATCGCCCCTGACAGGAGAAGAAAACAATGAATCAATTTGCGGACGAATAACAAGGCTAACCAACGAGTCCATTTTATCAGAACCAATGTCGGCCACCTGCATAGAAATGCGGAGTTTTTGCCTGGTACTGTCTATGAACGAATTTAATAATGGATTATCAGACTGGTCGCTTCCGGGAAGATAGGCAGCAAATCTTTGAAGGTCGGGCCTTGCCGGTAATACAAATTGATTGGGACTGCCATTATAATATGCTTGTCGCAATGCCTTGATAAAACTTACCAATGAAATGGGCTTGGAAATATCTTTTTGCTCTTCAAGAAAACTTTCTAATCTATCAATAAGCTGAAGTTTGCCAAGGTCAGCACCTGCGGTAAATCTTTTGCCCAGGTCAACAACAATTTCGAGCGGCATAATACCACTGAAGTTTTCTTCAAACCAATCAAGGTCTTTCTTAATACTGCTCTCTTCAGGGATGTCGTCCACCATAAATGAGACCGTATGAATTTTGCTCATCCCCACCAACGAGAATATAACGACTGCAGCAGTAGAAATATAGATAACAGGTCTTCTGCGATGAACGAGTAAATCAAAGAAGCTCAGTAATTTACTAAGCGAGTTTATCTTAAGATGTTTAAGGTGTTTTACAGTGGGAGCAGGCATCCAATAAAAAACACCAGGCAATAAAATGATGCTTACCAAGAAGGTAGCCATTACATTAATCCCGGCTACTATACCAAACTCTCTGAGAATGACAATGTCGGTGCTTAACAAAACAAGAAAGCCAATGGCAGTTGTAATGTTTGTTATGAGTGTGGCTATGCCCACTTTGCGTATAACGACACTAATGGCCTTTAATTTATTTCCATGCCGGGCAAATTCCTGATGATATTTATTTATGAGATAAATACTATTGGGAATGCCGATAACAACTATGACCGGAGGTATGAGCCCGCTGAGCAAAGTAATTTTAAAACCAAATAGCGCAATGGTGCCTAAAACCCAAATTACTACTACTGCAATAATGATCAGCGGAAAAATTACTGCCCGAACTGACCTGAAGAAAAGCAGCATAATGATTCCTGTGACAATCACAGAAAGTAAAAGAAACAACTGAAGCTCTTTGCTCACTTGTCCGGCAATTACCGAACGTACAAAGGGTAAACCGGCATACCTGGTTTTTATACCTGTCTGTTCCTGGAATTCATCACCAAGTACAATTAAACTTTTTGTAAGATTAATTCGCTCAGACGAATTAAGCACGTCTTTGTCAATGGTGATGAGCATGATGGTTGCACCATTCTGCGGACTCCACAACTGACCCTTATAAAATATTTGTTTGCTTGTAACTTCCAACAGGCTGTCTAATTCTTGTTGGTTGTTCAGTACGCCAGGAAAGACTTCGCGAAGTACAAACTGCCGCTGTGTTGTGTCACGATAGATGATTTTTAAATCGGGGATGGAAATAACTCCGCGAACACCGTTTACTTGTTTTATCTTTTCACTAAGTGCTGTAAAGGCTACAAAGTTTTCAAATTTATAAATGGCACTGTCTTCCACTCCCAGTGCCACCACGTTGCCATCCTCTCCAAATTCAGCCCTGAACTGCTGATAAATGACTGCCTCAGGATCAATATCAGGAACAGTGCCTTTAAAATCATAACTCATCTCCACGTTACGCGCGTGGTAGCCCATAAAAATCGTAATCAGACCGATAACGATTACCAGGGGCAGACGAAACTTGATGATGTTATGGGCAAATGAGGTCCACATATAAGTACAAAGAGCGCAAAGCTAATGAATTTTGGGGTTTTAGAGTCCTCAAAAATGTGTTGAAAGGCAATTGAAAACCTTCTTTTTGATGGTAAAAGTCGGCAAGCCAAAACTCGGTATGATCTGCTGCTAAAACTTTAGATTGAAGCTGGCTCTTGTTTGAGCAGGGTAGATAAAATCTGGTAAACTTGAGGCAATCTTTCTTTCATTTCGAGCGGTCTTTCGAAGAAATTTTCAACGGCTACGGCAAAAAATTCATGGGTATTATAACAGGCCGAATTTCTAAAAAATCCATTTGCGGGATGATTTATGTTTTTACAGGCTTCAATTGCAATTTCATCAAATTTACTTAGCAGCCTGGAGTCAAAGAAATCATGCTCCCCGTTTCGGATGATATTTTCAAGGTGAAGGGCATGGGCCATTTCATGCAAACCCAGGTTAAGCGAATCATGCGGATTAATATAACCTTCAAGAAAAGGCTTCCATGAAAGTACAATTATTCTAAAAGCAGGGTTTACTTCTCCTTTATGATATACTTTATTGATGGTGGAGTAATAGTTATCCGGATAAATCAATATTCTTTCGAAATGCTTGAGTGTAACATTTGGCAAACCAAAAGTTAACTGTACAGCGCAAGCCGAAATAAGTACTCGCATGTCGGTTGTAACTTCTGGAATTTGTCTTGGGATGAATTCTTTGCTGGCCATGAAGAGAAGCAGCTTTTCTTCAAATCGTTTTTTATCATTCGCGTCCAGCTTATTGTAGAATGTAAAATATTGTTCAAGTATATTTCTGTATTTCTTTGGAAATATTCCGAGTAAGTATTCAAATAATGCAATTAACTGATTAAGGTTTTTCTTAATATTAATGCGAAAAATGTAATTATGGATTACATAAAGAGAAACAAACAGTATGATGAGTACATGAATTACAACCACGCTGTAATTATAATTGTCTCAATAGATTATTTAGCGAAACCTTTTCTGTCAACATATTTTTTAAGTTGACAATGCTTACCCTTTCTTGTTGCATACTATCACGATCTCTAACCGTGACGGTATCATCCTGAAGTGTTTGTGAATCAATTGTTATACAATAAGGTGTGCCGATGGCATCTTGTCTTCGGTATCTCTTACCAATGGTATCTTTATCTTCGTAGTAACATTTGAAGTCAAACTTCAGCTCATTAAAGATCATTGTGGCCTTTTCAGGCAATCCATCTTTCTTTACTAATGGTAATATGGCGAGCTTAAACGGAGCCAATGCTGCAGGAAGTTTCAGTACAACACGTTCGTTGCCTTCTTCTTTCCCCTCTGCAGCAGGTAACTGTTCTTCTTTGTATGATGCACTTAAAACTGCCAGGAACATTCGGTCTAAGCCAATAGAAGTTTCAACTACATAAGGCACATAGTTTTGGTTTTCGTCTGTGTCAAAATACTGAAGCTTCTTTCCAGAAAATTTTTCATGACTACTCAAGTCAAAATCTGTACGTGAGTGTATGCCTTCTAATTCTTTGAAGCCCATAGGGAAGTTGAACTGTATATCGCAAGCGGCATTTGCATAATGCGCCAGTTGTAGGTGATCGTGAAAACGGTAATTATTTTTGCCAAGACCCAGGGCGTTGTGCCAGCTCATGCGTTTCTCTTTCCAGAACTCATACCATTTCATTTCTTCTCCTGGCTTAACAAAAAACTGCATCTCCATTTGTTCAAATTCGCGCATTCTGAAAATAAATTGACGCGCGATAATTTCATTTCTAAATGCTTTGCCAATTTGTGCAATACCAAAAGGAATTTTCATTCTTCCGGTTTTTTGTACGTTAAGGAAATTCACAAAAATGCCTTGTGCGGTTTCTGGTCTTAGATAAATCTTATTGGCATCATCTACAACACTTCCAAGTTCGGTACTAAACATTAAGTTAAATTGTCTTACATCTGTCCAGTTTCTTGAACCGGAAATAGGGTCAGCAATTTCAAGATCGAGTATCAATTGTTTAAGTGCAGGCAGATCAGGTTTTTCCAGCGCATCTTTCATGCGGGTATTTATCTCTTCAATTTTTTTCTTGTACTCAACTACACGCGGATTCGTTTCAACAAACATTTTAGTATCAAAAGAGTCGCCAAAACGTTTTGCAGCTTTTTCAACCTCTTTATCAATTTTAGCTTCTATTTTGGCAATGTGATCTTCAATCAGCACATCGGCCCGGTAGCGTTTTTTGGAATCTTTATTATCGATGAGCGGATCGTTAAATGCTTCTATATGGCCAGAGGCTTTCCATGTAGTGGGGTGCATAAAAATAGCGGCATCTACACCCACTATGTTTTGATGCAGTTGGGTCATAAATCGCCACCAATACTCTTTTATATTGTTTTTTAGCTCGGCTCCGTTCTGGCCATAGTCATATACGGCACTTAAGCCATCGTATATTTCGCTGGATGGGAATACGAAGCCGTATTCCTTTGCATGTGAGACAATTTTTTTAAGCAGGTTTTCGTCAATGTTCGCCATAGGGCGCAAAGATAAATTTTAGATCACAGTTCACACGAAAAGTTAAAAGAGTTTTTTGAAACACTTTCTCAACAGCTTTGGCAAATGACAGATAGATATTTTGCTATGAAGCTGCAAAGGGCAGCTGGACGGTAAAACTTGTTCCCTGACCTAAGTTTGACTTAACTGATATTTTACCGCCTAGTTTATCAATGGTTTCTTTTACGATGTAAAGTCCAAGTCCGGAACCTTTAGACAGCTCAGAAGCCCTGTAAAACATGTCAAATATTTTCTCGATGTGGGCTTCTTCAATACCGATGCCATTGTCTTCAATGCTGATGAAGGCATCATC
>CAZVFM010000128.1:0-7825 GCA_964626095.1 uncultured Roseivirgaceae bacterium
GATCAATAACATGTTTTAGTACATTATCGAGCCAAACAAGATCAAATTTTTTTTTTTCGCCTAAAAGGATTTCAATATTCTTATAGATATCTCCAACCAATACAGATGACGCGCAATTAGGATTAAATTTATTACAACCAAAAGAACTATAATCTACCCCAATTGCGCTAATTCCCAATTTTCTAAAATACTCCAATACCCAACCCTCACCACAACCTATATCAATAACGGAAGATCCGCTATGCAATTTTTTGAACTTTGAGACAACAAAAACTCTTTCTTCAATCTTATTGAAAAAATTTTTTATCTCCTCATTGCTATAGTCGAATTCGTAACTCCCCTGTGCATTTTGATAGTACTTTGCTTGATAATATTCTTCAAGTTCTTCTACTGTAGGTTTATTTACAATTGAATAAAATCCAAAACTGTTTATTTCAAAATTTTCTCTCATTTGAATTTCCTCAAATTTTACAAAAATATCTAATTGCAATAAAGTAGTCCATCTGTATCACCCTCAAGTTTAATAAACAGCAATAGTTTATATTTCTTATTTTCAAACTCAACAACATTTAAGGTCAATACAATCGAACTTTCAAAATGACCAATTTTATCATCCAAGCTTCCATACTTTGACAATCTATAGTGAAAGCTTGATACTTGTCTTAAATCTGTACTTTATAAAACTTAAATAAATTTGAACTATTTTTCAATTTTAGTCGCTTTATTTAATGTATCAATTAATTCCTCGTCTGTACGGTACTTAAGCTTGATATGGCTGTTCAGCTTAGCAATATCAGGATGCTCATCCAAAAACTTAAATATATCCCGTATACCAAAATTTGTATTTTCTTTTTCCAAGTGCTCATGTATTATGTTGAATAAATGAAGGTCCTCTTCATAATCCAATGTAAGCCTGTAGTCCCGAACCAAATCTGAGGGAAGGTCTACCAAATTGATATTGAAATATTCTTGATTATTTGTAAAATACCATGTCATATACTCAGAATACGCTGCTTGTGGAAAGTGTGATTTAATTTCTTCCAATGCCGCTACATTCATGATTTCCAGATTTGTTCCTACAGCAGCAGTTTTGGTTGAAGTGTAATCAGCTCCATTTTGAAAATGTGAATTAAGCAATATTTGGCATATTTCATTATCAATAAACGGCATATCAGCAGTTACTCTGACAACAATATCAATGTTAAGCTTACGACATATATCCAAATATCTTTGAATAACATCATCTGCATCGCCCGTATGAAATATAACTCCTTCGCTATAACTATAATTTGCAAGACATGAATCTGTTTCCAAATTTGATGTGGCAAGAATAACATGATTTATTTCTTCAAATTTACAGGCATTTTTAATGCAATAAGATACAGATGGAAGCTCTCCAATTTTCAATAAAGCCTTTTCTTTTAACCTTGTGGACTTAAGTCTACAAGCAATAATTACTGCTATAGTAGCTTTTTTAAAATCGACTTTTTCAATGGTATCGCCAGTATCTTTTGCTACGGATAGAATATGCTTTGATTTTAACAGATTATTTATTTGCCTCGTGTTCAATCCACCTTTTCCAGATCGCTTGAAATCAAAATCTCGTTCTAGAGAAATCACCCGCCCTTTTTTTACAGGATATTTCAATATTGGCTTCATAATTGAACCCTCCAAATAAATACGCTCTCTTTGATTCACAAAATATGCTGATACTAATTGTTGGTATTCGCCAATATGCTTCACCATTTTGTCAAAAGCTTTTATATCTATACTGGAATATGCATCATATTTTGTTTCTCTTGTAATTAACATCACATGTTTTTCAACCACATCGGCTCCTGAAGCTAAAGCAATAACGGGTAGCCAAGTTGCATATTCAGATAATCCTTCAACATGATCAGCAAAAACTATTTTTTTACCAAAAGTGCTTTTGATTATGGAAATTTTTGATATACCTGAATCCAGTAATTCAGTAGGATAACCTTGAAACCCAACTTCAAGTAAAATTTCTTGTGGATTCAAACACTTTTCAAATTCATACAAAAATTCTCTTATCTCTTCTAGTTCCAGGGCTGCAATATTTAGTATTACTTTTTTTTTATTTAAGTCTATTTTAGAGAGTTCGTTTCTAACTGCTAGATTAAATAAGACAGAAACTTGCAACTTAATTCCATAAACAATGTCGATATTATTTTTCAAAATTTGTACACTATATTCATCAAAGAGATCAAGCCAAACATCTTTTGTTTCACTTGTCTGCAATAGTATTTTTGACCACTGTTCTGGAGTAAAATACAGTTGCTGATAAACTTTATGCCACTCAAAATCTTTTGTGGCTAATTTATCAGGATGAAGTGGCTGAAATTTCATTCCAAACTTGTTATGGTGTTGATATGAACTAAATGTATTGATCAGCTCATTTATGTAGTCAATATCACCACCATGTGTGTTGGCAACTTCAATAATAATATAACTCATATACTTATTGAATAATAATTCAATACTTGTTTTATAACATATTCTTGCTCCTCAATATTAAGTGTGGGGTAAATAGGTAAGCTAAGACAGTTCTGATAATATTTTTCAGAATGAGGCCTATCACCCTTTTTCCAACCCATTTGCTGATAGTAGGGCATCAGATGCAAGGGTATATAATGGATTTGTGCAAAAATTTCTTTGGTACGCAGGTAATTATACAGACCCAGTCGGTCTTCCACTTCTATTACATATAAATGATAGGCATGACCTTCCACTACACCGGACTGACCCTTTACAAAAGATTTTCCCATAAAGACTTGTGCATAGCGTTGTGCAATTTGTCTCCTGCGTTCCAATCCTTCATTCGCACGTTTCAATTGACTCAAACCTAGCGCAGCCTGGAAATCGGTAAGACGATAATTATAGCCCAACTCCTGCATTTCCATATACCAGGCCGGATAGGAAGTTTTTCCTCCGGCAAATTCAACAGAATTTTTATAAGAACTCTCTTCTTTAGTAATCCCGTGCGACCTAAACCTCAAGAGCTTTTCGTACAAGTCTTTATCATTTGTGGTGATCATTCCACCTTCTCCAGTAGCAATATGCTTCACAGGGTGAAAAGAAAATATTGCTAAATCCGCAAACATTCCATTTCCGCAATGCTGTTTTATTCCATTAGTATCTATGAAATATCCTCCTGGCGAATGACAAGAATCCTCGATAATCCAAAGACCATATTCCTCTGCTAATTTTCTAAATGCTTCTAAGCCCACGGCCCTGCCAGTAAAATCCACTGGTATTATTCCATGATAGGTACCTTTGGGTGACTCTTCTAAAAAGACACGCACTTTGTTGATATCCAACAAATATGTCCTTGGATCAATATCCGCAAATACCACATCTCCCCCACAATAGCGAATACAATTGGCAGAAGCCGCAAAGGTTATAGGTGTGGTGATAACTTTTTGCCCCGGCTGCACGCCAAGTGCCAAAGCACATAAATGCAAGGCAGCTGTACCATTGGCAACTGCAACCGCATACTTGCTTCCTATATAGTGGGCGAATGTATCTTCAAATTCTTTTATGGTTGGTCCTTGGGTAAGATTAGCTGACTTTAATACGTTGACCACAGATTGTATATCCTCTTCGGTAATGTGATGCCTTCCGTATGTTATGGGCTTTGTCAAATAGCAAAAGTTGAATCCAGATTTACTTTAATTAATTTTCTAAGTGATTCAACTGTCTCCCATTCCGGGTTATCAGCTGAACAATATCGAAAACCCGGAGCTACCTTTTTTGCATTAAAGTGCTTAACAAACTCATCAAGTTTCCATTGATGTATACTTGGGAGGATGGCATAGTATTTACCAAGATCATAAGTATAGAATGAATCAGAACTAGTAATCATTTCCTCATGTACTTTTTCTCCGGGACGTATACCCACCACAGGCTTTTCACATTCCGGTCCAATGGCTTCTGCAACATCGTTAATACGATAAGAAGGTATTTTGGGAACAAATATTTCGCCACCCCAGGCAGTTCCCAAAGCATGTAAAACCATTTCTACCCCTCCTTGCAAAGTAATGTTGAAACGTGTCATATTAGGATCCGTAATAGGTAAAACACCTTCCTTTTTCTTTTGCAAAAAGTATGGTATTACTGAACCATTTGAGCCCATTACATTGCCATAGCGTACTACAGAAAACATAATAGGATTCCAACCTTTAATATTATTTGCGGCTACAAAAAGCTTATCAGAAGCAAGTTTGGTAGCACCATACAAGTTAACGGGTGCAGCTGCTTTATCAGTTGACAAAGCAACAACTCTTTTAACATCAGTCTCCAGGCAGGCATTGATTACATTTTCAGCCCCAAGAATATTCGTCTTTACACATTCCATAGGATTATATTCAGCAATGGGCACATGCTTCATTGCTGCAGCATGAATTACAAAATCAATGCCTTTCATTGCCATTTTTAACCTATCAAAATCTCGAACATCTCCAATAAAGAATCTTATAGCAGGAAACTTAGAATGGGGATATTCCTGTGCCATATGATACTGCTTCTGTTCATCTCGTGAATAGATAACTAATCTCCTTATATCAGGATACTTCTGAAAAATAAAAGCTGTCAATGCTTTTCCAAGTGATCCGGTTCCCCCAGTAATTAAAAGCGATTTATCTTGTAACATTTTTACTCTGCTAACACAAGTTTTTTAAAAGTATTATTATTAGTTAACAACGACATGTAATTTCCAGAATCAATTATTTTTCCATTATCAAACAAAAATATTTTATCTGCTCTCACTACAGTACTTATTCTATGCGCAATAATAATTATAGTAATTTTTCCTCTAAACTTTTCAATTGCATCCATAACATGTTTCTCTGTGACATTGTCTAAAGCCGAAGTTGCCTCATCTAAAATCAATAATGCTGGCTTATGGTATAAAGCACGTGCTATCCCAATCCTTTGTCTTTGTCCTCCACTAAGTCTGGCGCCTCTCTCACCAATTAATGAATTAATTCCTTCAGGCAAAGTTCTAATGAAATCTAAAAGTTGAGAATCTCCGAGAGATTGATACAATTGCTTTTCATCGATTTCTTGTTTAGGTATTCCAAAACAAACATTACCTTTAATAGTATCGTCAATTAAATAAATATTTTGAGGCACATATCCAATTATCTTTTGCCAGGATGGTATCCGGTTCAATATACTTTCGCCATCTACCAAAATATCTCCTGATTCAGGCTTAATTAGTCCCAACAAAGTATCTACTAGGGTAGATTTCCCTGCACCAGAAGCTCCAACAAAAGCAACGATTTCTCCCTTCACTATGCTTGCATCTACATTATCAACCGCATTACTTACCTGTCCCTCATATCGAACAGAAAGTGCTTTAATTTCAATATTACTTCTAAAATCAAAACCTAAACTCCCTTTTTTCCGACTCTCCTTCTCTACATTTATTTTTTTGATATCGTCATAAATTGGATCAACTACAAATAAATTATATCTAAAATTTGAATAACCTTTGGTAATGTCACGAATGGCTGGCATCAATTTAACCGATGCTGACCCAAAAAGTGCTAAAATCGGAATGATTGAAACCAATGACCTTTCTTGCACAATAAGAATTAAAGTGATTAATAGAAGTGAAACAACAGCCAATGTTTCAATATACGGTTTAGGGAGTGTTGAAATAAATTGTGAATAATGATGAGAATTTGATGTACGTTTTGCTGAGACTTTAAATGCATTATAGAAATAGTTTTCTTTATGCAGTACCTTAACATCTTTTATACCACCAAGCCCTTCGTTTACAATTTTTATTTTACTTCCCCTTTGGTATTGGACATCCTTTCCAAATTCCTTTATTTTCCTATTTGTGTATTTCAAAAAAATGAAATTAAAGAAAATCATAAAACCTATTGTAACCAGAGTTATCATTGGCTCCACAAACATCAGTAAAATAAAAATCGCCCCAACCATAATAATATCCATCATCATCTGCAATGAAGGTATTATCAGTCTCAAAGTTAATATTTGGACTTCAGTTGTTACATTTCTCAAAAGTGAAGAAGAATTATTTTTCAAGTGGAAAACATAAGGAGCAAAAAGATAACGCTCAAACAACTTACATTCCAATGAAGCCTGCCTATTAAAAACGAAACGAATTTTATAGTAGTTGAAAATAGTTAAATATATATTCTTAGCCACAAAAACCAATATGAGTGCTATTGCACCAAAAATGATTATTTCTTTTTGGGTATGAAGTTTAAAGAAATTCAGAATTTCTACAATTACTGGATATGCTTGCAATTTTTCAGGGTTTGAAGCAATGATAACAAACCCAGGTACTGCCCCAATACCCAATGTTTCCAATAATGAAGAGATGATCATTAAAAACATTAACAAAAAAAGTTTCTTATGATCTTTGCTATCAAAAAGTAAATAAAGTTTTTTGAGTTTACTTAGCATTGCAAATAACTAATATAATTTTCATTGTAGAAATTATTGAAATTTACAAAAACGAATTTCTCATTAAATAAATACGCTTAATTATAAGTAATCATAATAAATTCTATCGGTGTTTTAGAACATATCGTTAAATCAACTTTCACTATAATAACTATTTTGGTTCTTAGTACCATAGCCATAACCATATCCATAGCCATAGCCATAGCCATAGCCATAACCATAACCATAACCGGGACCAGTCTTGTTAATATCATTTAGTACTAAACTCATTTTACTGATCTGTCCTTGTTGATACAAATCATTGGCACTTTTTAAAATAGGTTTTGGCGTATAACCTTGGCGAACTAGATAGATTACATGATCTGCAAATTTGCTTAATACTAGTCCATCTGTAATCAAAGCAAGTGGAGGAGTATCCATTAAAATATAATCGTATCGCTGTTTTAAAATTTTCAACAATTCGCCTGTACGGAAACCCATAATCAATTCGCTGGGGTTAGGTGGCACTGGACCGCCAGTTATTATATCGAGATTATCTATAAAAGTTTGTTGCACAATTTCTTCCATGCCACATAAACCCGAAAGATATGTACTCAATCCTTTATCGTTGCCTAGCTTGAAGTCTTCATACATTCTAGGTCTCCTCAAATCAGCACCAATAATCAAGGTCTTTTTGCCAGAAAGTGCATAAATATTTGCCAGATTAATAGTAGTGAAAGTTTTACCCTCTCCACTGAGTGAAGATGTAATCATAAATATTTTTTTATCATGACCACCGGTAAAATAATTAAGGTTGGAACGCAAAGCCCTGAATGCTTCAGCCATTGCAGATTTAGGTTTCTCATGCACGATAAGATTACCTGCAATGTTTTTATGGCCTAAACCTCCTATAAAAGGAATACTGGTTATTTTCTCAATATCTTCACGTGATTGTATTTTATTATTGAACACTTCGAAAAGAAAAAAGAAAATAAAAGGTAAGACCAATCCTATCCCTCCATAAACTAAATAGTTTTGGGTAATTTTAGGAGAAATAAAACCACCTGCTTGTCTTGGTGGGTTTACAACCACAATATCTGAAGTAGTGGAAGCCTGTGAAATACCTGCCTCTGAGCGTTTCTGCATTAGAAAGAGGTACATATTTTCACTAAGTGAGTAATTCCGTTTTATATTCACGAGCACTCTTTCTGCTTCTGGTAAAATTGATAATTGTTTCTCCAGCTTTCGTATTTGTTGGCTTAAAGCATCTTTACTGATTTCATCAGTTCCTCTTAGATTGCGCATGCTCTCCAATATGTTGTTCTTGGTCTCAGTAATTTTTCGGTGTTGGGCACGCACCAGTGGATTGGGGCTATCACCTTGT
>CAZVFM010000129.1:0-7823 GCA_964626095.1 uncultured Roseivirgaceae bacterium
AAAATATCTGTAAAGGTCTTGAAAAAGAAGGTAGTAGTTAAATAACCAAACAAAGTTATCACCGATAGTATTACCAACAACCCTAGCCCCGGTATGGGTATCTCCAATAAACTATCGAGCCAACTGATTGCCAGAAAAGTAAAATACACTGTAGCAACAAGAGGCACAATAAAGATCGTTCCGCTTAAGAAGTACCTGAGAAATGTTCTAGCTGTAGTTTTCATAGTTGTAAAATTAAAAAGGCTCCCGTTTTATGCGGAAGCCTTTGATATTTCAAATAAAAATATTTTATAAAGCAATTCCGATAAATGATTTAAATGCCATTCCCATTAATCCTGTGATGAACATGGTTAAGCCCAAACCTTTTAAACCATCAGGCACATTTGAATATTTTAATTTCTCCCTGATAGCTGCCAATGCAACAATGGCAAGGAAGAAACCTATACCAGAACTAAAACCAAATACAGATGCCTCGGCTAAGGTATAATCTCTTTGTACCATAAAGAGAGAAGAACCAAGAATTGCACAATTCACTGCAATAAGCGGAAGAAAAATACCTAAAGATCCGTAAAGAGCAGGTGAAACTTTTTCAATAACCATCTCAACTAATTGTACCATAGCGGCTATAATGGCGATAAACATAATGAACTGTAAAAACTCAAGACTAATGCCTTCAAAGTTCGCACCCATCCAGGCCAACGCTCCTTCTTTTAATACATTTTCATAAATCAACCAGTTGATAGGCACGGTTAAACTTAACACGAAAGTTACTGCCAGACCTAGTCCTAATGCAGTTGACACTTTTTTTGAAACTGCCAAATAAGAACACATACCCAAGAAATAGGCAAAGATCATGTTCTCGATAAAAATGGCCTTAATTCCTAAATTGATTAATTCCTGCATGACTTATTCTTTTAATTATGTTCTACGTAACCTGTTTTAGACCGCTGCGCCCATATAATCAAACCAAGGATCATGAAGGCACCTACCGGATCAACCATAAGCGAGTTATTTGCATAGGGAATTCCTACCGCTGCAAATAAATTAAAATCAAACAATGAGCCTGACCCAAGTAATTCCCTGAAAAATGCAACTGCAAGGATGATCCAAGCATAACCGATTCCATTTCCTAAACCGTCAAGGATAGAGTCGTAAGGTTTATTTCCCATTGCAAATGCTTCAAGCCGACCCATCACAATACAATTGGTAATAATCAACCCAACAAATGCACCAAGCACCTTATACATGGGATAGTTATATGCTTTAAGAATTTCTGCCACCAAGGTAACTAGTGAAGCTACGATTGCCAGTTGAACAATAATTCTTACCCTGTTCGGAATAAGGTTTCTTAAAAGCGAAATAATGAGATTGGCCATCACAATTACAAATACTACCGATATACTCATGATGAGTGTTGGCTCCATCTTTACGGTAATTGCCAATGCCGAGCATATACCCAGTACCTGTACCGTTATTGGATTGTCATCATTAAGAGGGTCTGTTACAAACTTCTTCCTCCTTTTAGATAAAAGCGGTTCGGATGCTTTCTTTACTACCTTTTCCTCACTTTGTTCTAATGTTGCTTCTGCCATGATACAATTGTTGACTAGTTATAAAGCTGAAACGCGCTCAGCATTCAATTTCTTAAAATAATTTTCATATGATGTCAGATAGGCCTTTAGCATATCATTTACTCCTCTCGCAGTAAGTGTAGCTCCTGAAAGTCCATCGACCTGATGTGGTTTATCTTTAAACAAATTGATACTACCCTCTCCTCCTCCTCCAGCTTCACCTTTCACCATTTCGATTGATACCAATTTACCTGCATCATCATAAATTCTCTTGCCTTTAAATCTATTTTGCACATCTGGGGTTTCTATGCGTTGACCCAATCCAGGTGTTTCGGCCTTATGCCCAAATGCAATACCTACTATAGATTCAAAGTTAGGATCAATAGCTACATAAGCCCAAATCCTATCCCAAAGTCCATTGCCATAAACTGGAAGAATATAAGCATCCACTTCATCAGGATTATTTTCATCCATCAACCTGAAAATCGGATATTGTCTGTCTTCAGGTGCACGTTTGAAGTTCCTGAGGATATCTACATTTTCTGCCAAAATGGGATTTCCCTTTTCATCTGTTTTGATTTCGTTTCCATCGAAATCAACTACCAAAGAGGAAATGCGCTTCTCATACAAGGCAAGCACATCAGTTCCTTTTTCAATACTGATTTTATCTTTAACGGCATTGAGAATCTGACTTTTGGTATCTAGTTCGATTGAGCGCTTTTGGGCAGGGCCCAGCACTATTGAGGCCAAAGACAAGGCACCGCCAACTACAATAGTTAGTATTGCGGTGAAGATGATGATATAAGCGTTAGACTGTTGCACGTTTTAATCTGCGTTTTTTGTTTGCACCAACTACATAATAATCAATAAGCGGAGCGAATACATTCATTAATAGTATCGCCAACATAATTCCTTCCGGATAAGCCGGATTGAATACCCTAATGAGCACGGTTAATATCCCTATCATAATACCGTAAATCCATTTACCTGTCTCTGTTTGTGCTGCAGTTACCGGATCTGTGGCCATGAACACTGCACCGAATGCCATACCCCCCATTACCAGGTGATAGTGTGCGGGCACATCCATAAAAGGATTTCCACCAATCAAGTTCATGAAAGCACCCATGGCATAAGCACCAAAGAATACGCTGAAAATAATTTTCCAACTCCCTACTCCAGTAAGAATCAGGATAACTGCACCGATTAAACACATTAGTGTTGAGGTTTCTCCGATACTTCCAGGGATGAATCCGAAGAAAATATTTGAAAAGCTATAAATATTGTCTGCCCATCCTGCTCCGAAACTGTTCATCGCGGCCACTGCATTTTCTCCTGTTATTAATGTATTTGCACTTACCGCAAGTGGAGTTGCGCCTGAGTAACCTGCTACCGTTTGTACCCCTTCAGGAAGATAAGTCCACACATCACCGGAAATATCGCCAGGGTAAGCAAAGTATAAAAATGCCCTTGCTGTTAAAGCTACGTTGAGAATGTTCATGCCTGTTCCTCCAAATGCTTCTTTAGCAATGATTACTGCAAAAGCGGTAGCCAAAGCCACTTGCCATAAAGGTAGACCTGGCGGCATTACCAAAGGGATTAACATTCCTGAAACAAGAAAGCCTTCATTGATGGGGTGTCTTCTTATGGTTGTTGCTGTAAATTCTATAGTTAAGCCAACCGTATAAGAAACTATTACAATTGGCAGCACCTGAATAGCCCCAACCAATACTTTATCCCAAAGACTGACATCTACAAGACCTTGTGCGAGAAAATGCTGATGGCCTACATTCCATATACCAAACAGTAAACAAGGAAGCATAGCAATAATTACTGTTACCATTAAGCGCTTCATGTCCACAGCATCTCGCACCTGAACACCTTTGGCCTTGGTTACAGTTTTAGGAACAAAGAAAAGCGTTTCGTGTCCATCGAATACATAGTGGAGTTTTTCAAACTTTCCACCTTTATCAAAATGGGGTTTTAGTTTATCAAAAGTATCTCTTAGAAACTTCATATATTAACTGTTGATCATTAAGTCAATTCCTTCTCTTACAATTTGCTGAACATTGTGTTTTGAAACATCAACAAATTCACAAAGCGCCAGATCTTCTTCAACTATTTCGTATATACCCAGCGCTTCCATCTCATCAAAGTCTTCTGCAATAATGGCTTTCAGCAAATGCACAGGTAAAATATCCATTGGAGTAACTCTTTCAAAAACACCTGTTTGCACAAATGCCCGGGGTTCACCATGTGTATTGGTATCGATAACAAATTCTTTATTGTGGTTGAGGAAAGAAAACAAACCGATGGCACGATGGAAGCTCAACTTATTGGTCGATGGCTTTATCCAACCCATGAATTCATACTGATCTCCTTCCGGTAAAATTGTTATAAGGTTATCGTTAAATCCGATATAACCATCTTTCTGAATGCGTGAACCTGTTAATGCATTACCCGAAATAAAACGCACGTGGTCTTGCTTGAGATTGCCTTCAACAAATTTATTAATCGCTGCACCAGTGTAGGTTTTATAGTATTGCGGATTTTTTACTTCTGATCCCGCCACGGCAATGATCCGCGAAGTATCGTATACTCCATTCAGGAAAAGTTTACCGATTAGAATTACTCCGAAAGGACTGACTGTCCAAACCACATCCCCTTTATTAATAGGATCAATGTGATGTATCTGCACCCCTACACAGCCTGCAGGATGAGGACCGGAAAACTTATTCAGCTCAACACCTTTTGCATATGAAAATATTTGCGCCACTTCGCCTTCTGAACTAATGTTCAGGTGAATTGGGCCGGAAGTAAACTTCTTCAAAATGTCAATGCCCGCCTGAAAGTATTGTTCTTGCCCTTTGAAAATAAATCCATAATCAGGAGCAAGCGGGTGACTATCGAAGCCTGAAATGAAAATTGATTTAGGTTTTTCGGTAGGGTCGGCCACGATGCCGAAAGGTCTTTGTGTGATATTTGGCCATACACCAGATTTCAGCAATTGTTCTTCTGCTTGCTCTTTCTTCAGATTAACAATATCTGAAACCGTGTACTTATTGAATTGCTCAAAATCCACCTGCTTATCAGCCAGAATTTTGATTTCTAATATCTTTCTTTTCTCTCCACGTTTAATTTCCACCACCTCACCGCTAACAGGTGCAGTATGCATTACATTGGCTAACTTCTTATCAAAAAATACCGGAGAACCGGCTTTTACCGTATCCCCCTCTTTAATAAGAAGTTTTGGCATGGCAATGCCGTGAAAATCAGAAGGTTTTAGCGCGAAAGTTTCAGGTTGGACTGTATCATTGATCTTTAGTTCGGCTTTGCCGGCAAGATTGATGTTAAATCCCTTTTTTAACTTGATGAAACGACCCATTTGCTGATTATAAGCTTAGATGAAACGTGGCAAAAATAGCAAAATTTAATACAATAAAAACTTCAATTAGGCTAACCGGGATGATAGTAGGATTGTTTATTTGGTTGCCGAAAATGGGGCTAAAATATGTCCTAAAGCCAATGAAATTGCAATTTCAATTTGCTCATCGAGTGTTATGTGTGTGGTATCAAGTGCTATGGCACCTTCGGCCTTTTTGAGGGGACCTTCTGCCCTCGAACTGTCCAACTCATCTCTGGTTTTTAAATTTTCTATAACCGATGTCAAGTCTATAAGTTCTCCCTTCTCTAAAAGCTCTTTTTGCCTGCGATAGGCCCTAATCTGCATATCGGCATTCATGAATATCTTTAATTCGGCCTCGGGAAAAACTACTGTGCCAATATCTCGACCGTCCATTACCACACCTCTTTTCTTTCCTAATTTTCGTTGCTGACTAACCATTGCCTTCCGTACCTTAGAAAGTGCACTTACCTGGCTTACATTTTCTGAAATACGCATTTCGCGGATTTCATCGACTACATTCAGGCCATTCAAAAAAATATCGAAACTATGAGTATTAAGATTCTTTTTAAACGAAGTACTTATTTTTTGCAAAGCCGTATCTACCTCCTTTGGATTGGTAATGGCTACATGGTTCTCCAGAAAATAGAGCGTTACTGCGCGGTACATAGCCCCTGAGTCTATATAGTCATAATTCAACTCAGCCGCCAGGGCTTTGGCGGTGGTACTTTTCCCGCAGGCCGAATAGCCATCTATCGCAATGATTATTTTTTTAAGCATCAGCAATCTTTCACCGGGCAGGGAATAGGTTTACCTGGTTTTAGTTTTTTATGATTTTTATTGGATGCGCATGAAAAACATAGCATTGCGCAAAAGAAGAATATCAATATTTTTTTAAATGAAATCATGTTATTGAAATTGATTTCAATTTAGTCCATAAATCATAAAAAGAAAAGGCTAAGTTTTGAAATGAAGCAAGGTTTTTACAGGGCGATCAAACTTAAATCTATCGCTATTTTCTAATATCACTTGTTGAAAATCCGTTTCCACCATTATACTTGTGTTAAAATCGCAATTCATTTACCTTCATTTTTATCTAAATGTAGTTAATGATGGATCGTCTTGTGAATGTAAATTAAGGTTATCGTCTTCCATAATGCATGCATTAACCCCTACGCAAGCCAGTAAGGCAAGGCCATAAAGTCTATTTTTTAATTTTAGATTTAGCTTAGATAATTAAACCAAGAGAATATTCTGATTAAATTCTAAGATTCAAAATTGCAAACTTTACCTGTGTTAGTTTTGTTGGGATACAGGAGAAGTTGTTTTTGAGAAATAAAATTTTAAATGTTTAACCACAGAAATCAAATTAATTATGTCAACAGAAGAACAAGGAAAGGCAGAGAAAGCCTTCAAAAATTTTGGTAAAAGAGTGGATGATTTTATTGTTGAGCTAAAGGAAGCTTCGGAAAGATTAGAACATGAATACCAGGAAAAATACAGCGATCTTAAAGCCAGTGCAAGCAAATTAAAAGAAGAAGTTAAAAATAAAGAGCGTTGGCAAGAAGTAGAAGAAAGGCTTGAAAAAGCAGGTGAAGAGTTCAAAAGGGCCTTCGAAGCCGCTTTCAAAAAAAGAAAAGAAGGGGAGTCAAGGTCATGAAAAAACAAGAGGCTGTTTCCAAAGTGGAAACAGCCTCTTAAAATAACTTAAATTGCCCATCAACCAATTACTACTCTCCTAAATTCTGTTACAGTAAGTCCTTTAGAAATAGAGTCAAGGTATTGTGCGACCGTTTTTGAATTGTCTTTTACAAATGCCTGGTGCAACAAAGTATTGTCCTTAAAGAATTTCTGAAGCTTGCCTTGAGCAATTTTATCGACCATATTCTCGGGTTTACCCTCAGCAAGAATCTGGGCTTTTGCTATCTCTAATTCCTTTTCAATAATGGTTGTGTCAACCGACTTTTCGTCAACCGCAACAGGATTCATGGCAGCGATTTGCATGCCTATGTCTTTCCCTGCATCAACAACATCGTGGCCGTTAACGCCTTTCAATACTACCAATACGCCCAACTTACTTCCTACATGGATATAAGGAACAACAGCTTCGCCATTTAGACGAACGTACTCGCTGATCTCCAGTTTCTCACCAATCTTACCAACGAACTCTGTAATTTTCTCGGCAACCGTTAAGCCATCAAGTTTAAGGTTCATTAAATCTTCCTTAGTGGCAGCCTTATTTTCAAAAGCCACATCAGCAATTGCTTTACCTAAATTTTGAAACTCCTCGTTTTTGCCAACAAAATCAGTTTCACAATTCAATGCTACAAGTATTGCTTCTTTATTATCATCGCTGGTTTTGATAAACACTGAACCTTCGCGGGCTTCCTTATCTGCGCGTGATGCAGAAACTTTCTGACCCTTCTTCCTAAGTATTTCAACTGCTTTTTCGAAATCTCCTTCGGCTTCACTCAATGCTTTTTTGCAATCCATCATTCCGGCACCAGTCATCTGCCTAAGTTTGTTAACGTCTTGTGCTGTAATAGCCATATCTTATAAAATTTATGATTTAAATAGTGAATTCACTGCCTGTAAAAACTAAACATCGGCTTTAGGCCGATGTTTAGATGTATCTTTTAGGATAGTATTAACCAGCCAAATAGTTTGAGGATTTATTTTGCCTCAACAACTTCGTCAACCTTACGCTTTTCTTCCTCTTCTTTTTTCAGATTGGCATCATCCTTATCTTTCTTTCGCTCCATCAAAGCCTCTTCAATCACTTTTCCAATATGCTTTGTAACAATTGAAATTGATTTAAAAGCATCGTCATTTGCAGGAATAGGAAAATCAAC
>CAZVFM010000130.1:0-7774 GCA_964626095.1 uncultured Roseivirgaceae bacterium
GTTTCAAAATAATTGTTAATCGATTATTTCATACAGAGCTTGAGGCTGTATATGAGGAAAAAAATGGCTCGCTCGATAGTGATTATTGGAAAACATTCGAAGCCTTATATACGAACACTTTTACCGAACATCCTTACGGTACGCAAACTGTAATTGGAACTATAGAACATTTGAAAAATCCTTCGATAACCGCTATAAAAAATTACTTTAATAAGTATTATGTACCTAATAATGTAGCCATTTGCTTGAGTGGTGATTTGGATTTCGACAAAACAATTGCGCTGATAGATAAGTACTTTGGAGACTGGCAACCGAATGAAAACTTACCGGCATGGAATAAGGTAGTTGAAGAGCCAATAACTCAACCAAGAGAGGTGAACGTAATTGGTCCTTTTGAAGAGTGGATTACAATTGGTTTCAGGTTTGATGGTTATATGAGTGAGGAAGTGAAGATGGTGAAACTGATTGATATGATTCTTGATAACAGCACAGCTGGATTGATTAATCTTAACCTCAAACAAAAGCAAAAAGTACTGGATGCTTCTTGTTATGTTGATGAGATGAACGATTATGCTGTTCATACATTTAATGGTAATCCACGAGAGGGTCAGACGCTGGAGCAACTGAGAGATTTAATTCTTGATCAGATCGAGCTTATTAAAAAAGGTGAATTTGATGACTGGTTAATTGAAGCAGTGATTAATGATTTTAAGAAAAATGATATTCAAAGTAGCCAAAACAATTGGGCTCGCTCAGATAAGTTGGTAATGGCCTTTACCAATGAAGTACCATGGATTAATATGGTGACTTTGTATGATGGAATGAGGTCGATAACAAAAGAGGACATCATAAATTTTGCTAACAAGCATTATAAAGACAACTATGTTGTGGTTTACAAACGCACAGGAAAAGATCCAGGTGTACAAAAAGTTGAAAAGCCTGAAATAACCAAAGTTGCACTAAATCGTGAACATCGCTCTCCCTTCCACGAAGCATTATTGGCCAATACCGTTGAGCCGATCAAGCCGGTATTTATTGATTATGCCAGCGATGTAAAAAAACTTAACATGAACAAAGGCATTCAAGTACTTTATACCCAGAATAAAGAAAATGAACTCTTTAGTTTATACTACCTGACAGATATTGGTACAAACAACGACCCAATAAAATCCATTGCTGTAAAATATCTTGAGTACTTGGGTACTGACAGCCTTTCTGCTGAAGATTTCAAAAAGGAAATGTATAAACTCGGTTGTAGTTTTAGTGTGTTTGCTGCTCCAGAGCAAACCTACATAATGCTAAGTGGTTTAGCAGAAAATATGCCAAAGGCAATACAGCTTTTTGAACACTTGCTGACCGATGCAAAGGCAGATGAGAAAGCGCTGAGTGATATGATTGAGGGTATATTAAAAGAGCGTGACGATACAAAAAAGAATAAGTACAGCATTATGTATGATGGTTTGTTGAATTATGGTCAATATGGAGCTAAATCACCATTTACTAATGTGCTTTCTAATAAACAATTGCGCGATTTACAGCCAGATGATTTACTACCTGTGATTAAAAATTTCACCAGTACGGAACACAGGGTATTGTATTATGGTCCTGAAAGTGAAAAGAATTTAGTGACACAGCTCAACCGGTACCACGTATTGCCTGAAACAATAGCTCCTGCTCCAGCTCTGGTAACTTTTGAAATGCCGGATATTACCAGCCCCATGGTTTACTGGACAGATTATGACATGGTGCAGGCCGAAATTGCCATGCATGCAAAAGGTCCCCGCTTTGAAGCCGCATTAGCGCCAAAAGCAAGATTGTATAATGACTATTTTGGAGGTAACATGTCATCTATTGTTTTCCAGGAGATAAGAGAAGCCCAAGGTTTGGCTTATTCAGTTTGGACTTCCTATAACCAGGCGCAAAGGGCAGGTGCTAATGATCGTTATTTTGGTTACATCGGTACACAGGCTGATAAGCAGGCTGAATCTATGCAGGCTTTACTGTCAATCATTAATGATATGCCTGAATCAGAAACACAACTATCAACTGCGAAGAAATCTGTGCTTAACCAAATTGAGACTGAAAGGATTACACGTACCGGAATTTTATTCAATTATCTAACAGCAGAAAGAAGGGGTTTAGATTATGATATTAGAAAAGATATTTACGACAAAGTGCCTGCAATGACTTTAGATGACATTAAAGCATTTCAGCAAGAATATGTAAAAGACAGCAAGTATAATTTTATGGTTATTGGAAGCAAGGATAAACTTGATTTTAAAGATTTACAAAAATATGGTAAGCTGAAAGAGCTTACACTGGATGAGCTTTTTGGATATGAGAGAGAAGAAAAGATCAAACTGGAAGGACCGGGAATTTGAGTTAACTTTTTACTTTAAAAAAGGGCAGCGCTAAGTAATAGTGCTGCCTTTTTTATGATTCGGAAACTATTTCGGAGAAGTTAAATATTCTAATAGTCTTCCTGCAATAAAACCAAGAAGCAGCCCAATTGCATTGGCCAATATATCAATCCAATCCTGATTGCGATCAAAATAGGGTTGAAAAATTTCAAGCAAGGCACTCCATATAAGAAAGGCAATGATGATCCTTAAATATGCTTTAGGTCGGGCAAATGAAACCGGAAAGGCCAATGCACCATAAGCAAGCAAATGCATGGTTTTGTCTTTGCCGGGTACTTCAGGTAGTTCAGGAAAGGGGATTAAACTTAGAATGGTAATAATGATAAGTAAAAGTAAGGTAAGTACTTTGTAGTGATTGATGAGTAGTGTTCTAAGTATTTGTTGCATTTACTTCCCGATACAAAATTTCGAAAAAATATTGGCTAGCAAATCTTCGCTTGTTATACTGCCGGTTATCTCAGAAAGATAATGCAATGATTGCCGGATGTCCATGGCCAGGAAATCACCGGTGACTTTAGTATCCAGTCCTTCTAAAACTTTCTGCAAGGCTTCATGGGTTTGTAGCAGACTTTGGTAATGACGCAAGTTTGTTACTACCACATCTCCGCTTTTAATCTCACGCTGTTCAAATCGTGAAAGTATTTTGTCTTTTAGTGATTGTATATTTTCTTTTTTGGAAGCTGAAATAAGTAATGCATCATCCTTCGATAATTCTTTCATTAATTGCGGATTGGCTTTATCTGTTTTGTTACCCACTTTGATATAAGGAACGCCCGATGCTTTTAATTCATCTTCCTGTTTTCTAATTTCCGCCAAGCTGATAGTAGATAAATCAAATAAATAAATAATGAGCGAAGCTTGCTTCATTTTTTCTTTGGTACGGGCCACGCCAATGGCTTCTACTACATCTTGAGTATCGCGCAATCCGGCAGTATCAATGAAACGAAAATTGATTCCGCCTAAAATCATTTCATCTTCTATACTATCACGGGTAGTACCCGGAATTTCAGATACAATGGCCTTCTCTTCATTGAGTAGTGCATTGAGCAAAGTAGATTTACCTGCATTGGGTTTACCGATGATCACCGTTGGCACCCCGTTCTTGATCACATTCCCTGCATCAAATGACAGGATAAGTTTTTGAATAAAACTTTGAATATTTATAATAAGTACACGTAGTTCATCCCGCTTGGCAAATTCCACGTCCTCTTCACCGAAATCAAGTTCTAGTTCTATCAGTGAAGCAAAGTGAATGAGTTCTTCTTTTAGTCTGACGATTTCTTTTGAAAAACCCCCTCGCATTTGGTTAAGTGCAGCTTGCCGGGCATTATCTGTTTCGGCATTGATTAAATCAGCTACAGCTTCAGCTTGGGCCAGATCAAATCTGCCATTCAGAAATGCGCGTTTGGTAAACTCGCCCGGTTGGGCCAGTCGTGTACCATGCTTTAAAAATAATTTGATAATCTCTTTAACTATAAATGGAGAGCCATGACAAGAAATTTCTACCATGTTCTCTTTGGTGAAGGAGCGAGGTGCTTTGAAAATGGAGACCAGCACTTCATCAATCGCTTTTTCTCCATCCACTATACTTCCCAGGTGCAGGGTATGACTTTCTTGCGCTTCTAGAGCTTTTCCTTTAAATAATTGGGACGTAATTTTTATGGCATCATCGCCCGAAAGCCTTATCACGGCAATGGCGCCAATGCCTTGTGCAGTGGCAAGCGCTACGATGGTGTCATTGTATTGCATGGCTTGCAAAGGTAATCATGTTTAGTGTTCAGGGAGTAACTTTGTGTATTTAGTGATTTATTCTTTTGGAAATCTTTAGTGATAGCTATAAACTCAATGGTTAATTAGTTTAAAAAATACTTTACGCATTTTATTGATTATGTTTAAGCTTTATCTGTTACTGAAATGGATGCTTTCTTCCTCCATATTCCACTTTGCGGAGAGAACATGAAAGTCAAAAAGAAAAATATTCCCGCTACAGTAGCCATTGCCCCGGCAATGCTGGCATCAAGCCAGGCGGCAAGGTAATATCCTGTAATGGTTACAAGCACGCCAATACCCGCAGCGAGCAGTAACATGGTTTTATATTTATGTGTAAGTAAATATGCGGTTGCCGGTGGCGCAATTAACAAAGCAACCACCAATATGGCTCCCACAGATTCAAAGGAGGCTACGGTTGTCATGCTTACCATGCCCATGAGCAAATAATGCCACAGGCTGGTCGATATACCAATGGCTGCCGCGTAAGCCGGATCGAAAGTGGTGAGAAACAATTCTTTGTAACCAAAGTATATAAAGAATAGAATGATGATCAGGATGATGGCCATAATCCATAATGTTCTGGGACCCATGATGGTGCCATCGCCAAGGATCCATAAGTCTAAGGGAACATAGGCGATTTCGCCATACAATACGCAATCCTGGTCGAGGTCAACTTGTCCGGCAAAAACAGAGATCAAAACTACACCGATAGCAAAAAGCCAGGTAAAAGTTACCCCGATAGAAGCATCGGTTTGTAATTTGGCACGCTTATGAAAGAACTCAATTAAAAATGTAGTGAATATACCAATCATTCCTGCACCTAATAACATGGTTATGGAATCGCGTGAACCGGAAATCAGAAAGGCAATGACAATGCCTGGCAATACGGCATGAGAAATGGCATCGCCAACCATGGCCATCTTTCTTAAAATAAGATAGGAGCCAAGCAGTGCGCAACTTACTGCCACAAGCGAACCGGTTAGTATAATATATAAGTCATTCATTTTATTCTTTGTCTCAATTCATAAACCCAATTTCATTCAGCAAAGTAATTGTATATACTGCCTACTGCCCATTGCCTACTGTTTATATGGTATCTTCTCTTCATGCGGGTCAAATTTTGGATAGTTCAGTTTCTCTTCCAGCTTAGCCTCCAGTTCAGGTGTTAAAAAGTGTTCTATGGTTTCTGCATCATCGTGTACATGGTCAGGGGCAATGCGCAGGTAAGTTGTTAAATATAATTCCCATAAACGGTGAAGCTTAACAATGCGCTGGCCTTTGTCTTTACCTTCTGAGGTGAGTTGCCAGGAAGAAGCATTTTTAATAACATAACCTTGCCGCAACAACCTTTGTAGTGTGTGTTCCAGCATGCTTAAGTCAAAATGACGTTTCTGTGTAATGGCCAACACGCCTCTTTGCTTAAAAAAATCTTTATCAACTTCACCAAGGTGATACAGGGCTTTGAGAACGTTTTCTTCCTGCATGGTTAGGCGCATTTTTCGCTGTGATAAAAAGCGCGTAATGATTCCCTTTTTTGGTGCAAGGAAGAAAGAAATAAATGCAATACTCGAAATGACAATGACTATCCATGGTCCGGTGGGCATTGCCGGAGCAATGTATGAAATGTATGCACCGGCCAATCCACTGAATGCACCAAAGGCACATGCCAAAAATATCATGTTATTGATTTTATCTGTCCAGAAACGAGCAGCTGCAGCAGGAGTAATCAGCATAGCAGCCATAAGCACAACACCAACAGCTTGAATACCGATTACCACTGCGAGCACAACCAATGAGGTAAGAATTAATTCAATAACACGTACCGGCAGACCAATACTTATGGCGAAATCTTTATCAAAAGCAAGCAGGCTGAATTCTTTAAAGAAAATGTAGACCATTACCAATAAGAGCACCGCCACAATACCAAACACCAAAAGGTCTTGTCCGACTAAGGAGGCTGCTTTACCAAACAAGAAATGATCAAGTCCCGATTGAGCTGCATTGCCTGATTTCTGAATGACGGTGAGCAGGAGAATTCCGAAACCAAAGAATACAGAAAGGATTAAAGCAATGGCGGTATCTTCTTTTATTTTGCTTTTGTTGCGGATAAGGTCAACCAATATTACGGAGATCCACCCTGTTACAAATGCACCTGTTATAAGCGCGATTGGATTTTTTGTTCCGGCCATAACAAAGCCAAGACAAATACCCGGAAGTACGGCATGGGCAATGGCATCGCCTACCAAGGCTTTTTTATTTAAGAAAGTAAAAGTGCCTACAACGGCTGAACTTGCGGTAAGTAATACCGAGCCCAGTGCAACGTAAATGATGTTCGCATCTTGAAAAGAGAAAAACTCAATGAGTGAGTTCATATCACTTTTGATTTAATATTAGCCTCGCGACTTGGTAATTCTTTCCTTCGCATAAGTTCGGCTACTTCAGTAAGCAAGGTGAGCTTGCCACCATATGTTTCCTGCAAATTTTCAGGACTGAAGGTTGCATCTGTAGGCCCATAGGCCACCAATCGGGTGTTGAGTAAGATTACCCAATCAAAGTATTGGTTTACAGATTGCAGATCGTGATGCACTACAATTACTGTTTTTCCTTTACTGCTCATTTCGCGCAGTAAATCGATGATGGCTTTTTCAGTTGCAGCATCTACACCTGAAAAGGGCTCATCCAGAAAATATATATCAGCCTGTTGCGCCAGTGCACGTGCAAGGAAAACCCTTTGTTGTTGTCCGCCAGAAAGCTGAGAGATTTGACGCTGTGCATAATTTTCCATGCCTACTTTTTGCAGACTTTCCATGGCCACGTCTTTATCGGCTTTACGCGGCCGCTTGAAAAGCCCTAGTTTACTGTATCGGCCCATTAACACTACATCCATTACCGATGCAGGGAAATCCCAGTCTACCGATTCTCGTTGTGGCACATAACTGATTCGATCGCGCACCACAACTATATCCTGATCAAAAATTTTAGCGTATCCGCTGGAGAGTGGAAGTAAACCCATTACCGATTTGATGAGCGTGGATTTTCCAGCTCCGTTTGGGCCGATGATGCCTACAAGTTTGCCTACGGGAAGCGTAAGGTCAATGTTCCAGAGAACGGGCTTTTTATCAAAGCTTACCGTGAGGTCGTGAATTTCTAATGCAGTCTTCATAATTAATTGGTAATAATCAAAGCTTCATTTTCTGTTAGCGATTCGACAATGGTTTTTACATTGGCCCTAACCATACCGATGTAGGTACCTTCTTCAGTTCCAGCTTCACCCAAAGCATCTGAATATAAGTAACCTCCAATTTCTAGTGAGTGTCCTTTCTTATTACAACCTTCTACTACTGCCTTGAGTGCTCTTTCGGGAACTGAAGTCTCTACAAAAACTGCTTTGATCTTTCTTTCAACAATGAAGTCAACCAGGTCAGTGATATCCTTCAAACCATATTCTGCCACAGTTGATATTCCTTGCAATCCCCTCACTTCAATACCATAGGCTTTTCCAAAATAGGAGAAGGCGTCATGAGCAGTAATCAGTACCCGTTTTTCTTCCGGTATGCTGTGAATGCCAATACTTACTTCATAGT
>CAZVFM010000131.1:0-7729 GCA_964626095.1 uncultured Roseivirgaceae bacterium
CTGAAGACATGGAGATTATAGAGAATGATTCTTACCATTTGCGTTTGCTGATGTATAAAGGCTTGCGCACGCCTGAATCGTTACTTGAGGTTGATCCTAATGTAGATGATCCCGACTTGTCTATTGCTACCCAAGGCTATGGATTAGGTAATTGGTATCTCTACAATGGGGATGAAGATCGCGCGAAAAATATTTTCACACGTGTAACAAATGGCGTGCATTGGGCGGCATTCGGCTTCATTGCAGCTGAAGCAGAATTGGCAAGGATGAATTGAAGAATATAAGGACGACTAGGCTGTGCATAGGGTCGTTCATCTGACTTAAAATAGTAGAATAGCAATTAAATCTATATTTTAGATTTAAACCCAATAGCTATGAAAAAGTATTCATTATTCAGCCTCATCTGCTTAATGCTTCCATTCATTTTAAATGCCCAGCAGTTCCATGCACTAAATGAAGGTAAACAGCCTGTTATTGACGAGGAAATTATTTATGAATATTCATCTGCACACAGTATTCAAAGTGTTTATTCTGCTAAAGAATTATTAGCTCCAAGACCACACTACACCAATTTCGATCGAAAAGGTTATAATGTGGTTGCGAATTTTGGAGTTTCTCAAGGAGGCCTACGAATGAATAAAGCAGATATTGTTGAAGTAATTACAAACCCATCTCCACTTGTCAACTTAAGTGTGTTTAAACATAAAGCCGGGATTTCATTTCAAACTGGACTTGGTCTTACACAACACCGCTTTGAAGTGGAAACAATTTCAGCGACAGACAGGAAATTGAATTTTTTATTTTTGGATATACCACTACTGGCACGTTACCATTTTTCTCCGGCATTTTTCGCGAGCGGGGGTATAGTTCCTGCAATTAATTTAAGCACGAGGGCAGATTTCGATTTTGATTCAGGTCGTCCTGAGGAAGGCAATGTCATGAAAACAAAACACGATACTGTAAAAAATTCTATAAGTAATGTCAGAATCTTCGCAGGTTATCTTTTTCCTTCAGGCCTGAGTATTCAGGGAACTTATACAAAAGCGATGGGAGAAATATTAAAAGATGGATCAGACGGAAAAACTTTCGGCTATGTTGATCTGCAGATTGGATACGTTATCTTTTCTAAAGGAAAAAGTAAGTAAAAATTACTCGTTGCTTTTTGCTTCAAATTTGTATTGCAACTTGAATGAGGCCTGAAAATTGTTTTGCTCGTAAAAATTATGAATGATCGCTCCTCCAAATCCAAGCATCGGAGCGATGCTCCAGTTTTCTCCTATTGCAACTGTAGGATTAATAAATAAAGCTGCGTTTGATGCAGTTCCAATTCGTAATCCATTGCGTTTATTCTTATCCATGAATCCAACCGCAACCTGTGTTGTAAAGCCAGGAAAGGCCGAAGGAAAGAAATCTCCTATTCTTGTTTCAACATAAAATTTATCTACCCTACCATACCTTATACTTGCCATTGGGTAAAGCCAATACCTGGTCAGCGTGGTAGATCGCTCATCGGTAATGGCATCAATCTTTGCAAAATTTCCAATGGTGCCACCGAATGCCAGGCCGATTTTTTTGGTTTCCAAGCGTATGTGTGGACTTACGCCATAAACCGTGAGAATTCTTTCCATTGAATACAAACCCGTAGCCCTGTCTAGTTGTCTGCCCCAAAAGCCTTGCATTCCAAAGCTGATACTTTGCAAGACATCTTCGGGATCATTATACTCAACGCTATGAGTATAACCGGCAGCATAATTATAATATTGATTTTTATAATCGGTTCTTGTTCCTGCTATAGGATCGCCTTCACAATTTGTACTTTGATCAATAATTTCGGAATTGCCTGATAGTATGCCAGTATAAATCGAATGGTAACGCTTAACTGTTGAGAGCTTATCTTCCTCCTCTGTATCTGGTGTTTTTTCGGGAACAGTCTGCCCCATAATTAAAAAAGAGAAAGCCACAAAGAACATTCCGGCTAACCTGAAGTTTGGTGCAGTATAAAGTTGATATGCTTTATAAATTATAAGAATTAAACAAGGTATCATGGCCAATTGTATGGTAATGATTTCAAATGGTAGAAGTACAAATGAAGTCAACAGACAAAGCAAACTGCACCATAAAAAAAAGTATCCTGATTTACTTAATGCATCGATTTGAATATACACTTTAGTACTAGCCTTAGCCTTTTCAATTAGACAGACGATTAATAAGATGGTAAAGAAAGCCACGATTAAAATTAACTGGGTGCTGTTAAGCCATCCTACCGTACCATTATCAATTGGTTGAAAGCGAAAAAATTCTGTAATGGATCGTACGATGCAGTAAAGCGCAACACTTGAGCCCAGAAGCGATCCCGCATTTTTCATTTTTTTACTAAGTGGGAAAAGTGCAACAACTATTACTAAGCAAAGCAATAGTTCATATAGCTGCACTGGGTGTAAGGCATGTGTATGTTTTAGTCCTTCATTTCCAAGACTTTGAATCGAATGCTGAAAAGTTGTTGTAGTTTGTGTACCATACAGTACAGCCCATGGCACCTCGCTACTTGTTCCAAAGCAACAACCTGCAGCAAAACAACCCAAACGGTGAATGGCAATGCCAATTGGCAGAGCCCATGCAAAGGCATCAATACTTTTCCAAGGTAAATTGAAATACCAACGGCCAATTAAAATTCCCATTAATCCTAGTCCTAATCCACCGAGCAACGATCGTCCCGGGTCGCGGGGAAGGTAATGATGTAGCCAAAGAAATTGCCAATCACTGCTATGCATCGCGATCAATTTACAGCCCGCTATAAAAAATATAAAAGCCGATGTAATGGTAAGGAGCCAGGGTAGGGTAGGGAGCTTTATTTTTCGTCCATACACTATTAATAGAATTAAGCCAACCGTGTAAGTGAGTACATTGAAGAGTACATAATAACTTCCCGGATGCTTTGGATCAATAATAAAATTCTCCATTACTTATTCTTTAAACTTCTTGTAGTAAAGGTTGTTTGCAACAACTGCGGCAATGGCCTTTTCATCAGGTGAAAAACTTGCCTCCGTAAACTGAAACTTTTCTGTTAACATTACACGTACACCTTCGGCTTGGTTAACTTCTCGTACAAATATTTCTGATGTTACACCAATTGAACAATCATAAACTGGTCCTCCATTCCTACATTGTTGATAAAGAAATAAGAAACTATTTCCGGATTTTGTTCCCTTGATCAAAAGGTCGTATTGGTTGGTAAGGTCATAACGTATGGTGTTAAAACTTCCGAGATTTCTCCAGATATAAACACTCGGCTGAATAATATATGCAATGGTTCCTGCTTCGGTCCACTCAATATAATTTGCAGGAAAATTATCAAAGCCACTTAATAGAAACAGGTCCTCTGTTTCAATGGCATACAAATAGTATTGATGGGGCCACAGGCTATTATCAACAAGGATTACTTGTTCAAAATCTGGAGAAGCTGCAAGTGGATGAAGATTACCCAATAGCACAGTTTCATTGGTATTCCAGTTTCTTATGTAAAGGTTGTTTACTCCTGTTGAGCTGTTGTACGTCCTTGTCGCCAGAAATTTTTGATTACTTATTATATCAGGCCAATAGAAAAAAGACCTGCCACTGTTATTGTTGAGAATGGTTTGTTTTGTATTGGCCGAGAGATCAATTAATTCCAAGCTGTTTGTAACATTTCCTTCTAGCCTGAATGAAACCAGTAATTCTTGATAATTATCGTTTTTCCAGGCTATTTCATCTATTGCAGCATTATAATTTGCTATGATTCTTTTTTCTTTGGTTTCAATGTTGACCGCTTTTACAGTGTGATTGTATTGGCCTGGCTGACTAATATAGACTAGTTCATTGCTTGCAGGCGACCAAATAAAGCGAGCAACATGATCGTCAGCAAGTAGTTCACCAAGGTCATCAAATGAACCAGGCTTACCATAATCATCATCGATAATACATCCCTGAGAAAGGGAGATCACAATTATAACAAGTATCGTCAGTTGCCTCATCATATATTAACTCATATTATTTGGGTGCTGAAAGGTAAAGATAAAAAAAGAACTACCTATTTGGCCTTTTTCATGATTTACATTCGTGCGCGCAACGCAATTAATCCTTGATTTTTTTGTAATAAATCAGATCGTTAATTAAAGCCACTACCGATTTTTCATCTGGGGATAAAGTCATATTGGTCATGTATTTTCCTCTGACCTGCATCAATTTTTCTTCTTTGGATGCAGCTATATCATTTACGTATAATTGAAAAACAAAGTTTTCAAAGTTATCGCACTCACCCGTACTGTTATCTACAGCACAAATTTCTTTTAAAAAAATGAAGCTATCCCCGGTATCACCACCCTTGGCATAGAAAAATTGTTGATAATCAAAATTGTATTGAATGGTTGAAGAGGTATTTGTGTTTATCCGAATGTAAAACTCATTATTAAGATCATATCCAATTAAGCCGTTAGCGGTCCACTCAATTAAGTTGGGGTTGAAATCATTAAACACTTCGAGCGGGGAAACTTGTTTAGTGTTTATATTATAAATGAAATAATTACGATGGCTACCAGAGATATCAACAGTATAGGCTATAAGCTCGTTAAAATCCGGGGAGTAGGCCATTGGATACATATCGCCCAAATCAGTAATCTCCAGATCATCCCATGTAAGTACTGAAAGCTGAAAAGTATTATTAACGTACCTTTTGCACACCATGAATTTTGAATTACTAAAGATGGATGGCAAATAACTGTAATAATTTTCGAGAGGATTTTCGAAAATTGCCTGCCTGGAACCACTGTTTAAATTTAACAGCTCCAGTTTGCTGGAAGAGCCATCAGGATGTGTAAACACTAGTACTTCGTTATGATCGTTATTCTTCCAAGTAAACTTTGTAATGGCATCGTTAAGTGTAAGAACTGTGCGTTGTACTCTGGTATTTACATTAACTGCATTTATCCTTCTCAGACCACTTTGCTCTTGAAGGTATTTCACATAAATAATCTCATCATTTGCAGGCCACCAAAGATAATTCAGTGTGGCTTCTTCGGTAAGCAAATCGCCCAACATGTCAGGAAATTCGCTGGGGTCGTCATCCTTTACACATGCTTGTGTAAAACAAATACAGATGATGAATAGTCCGGTTAATAATCGCATCATTAGAAATCAATTTTGTAATAAAAGATAGGCAAAAATCCCAGTTGGTATTCTTCCCTGATGGGATTTCCGGCCTGATTGCCAGGATCTGGGGCATATGTCAATTTTAAAATATTCTGAATGCCAAATATATTCACCAGGTCAAGCGCAATTTCATGAGTTACCCTGGGTCGGTTTACTTTGTAACTGATTTTGATATCTGCCCGCAAATAAGGTCTGAATTGCAAACTATTTCGCAAGGCATCTATAAAGACAACATCTCTCTCAAGTTCAGAAGCGACCATATCCACAGGCCCATATCTTCTGCCGCCTGCTGTTGTAAATTTTGTGCCAAACAAGAGGCTTTTTTGTTGAGACTTCAAACTGAATTCTCTCGAGAACAGTGCATTAATTACATAATTACCGTTAAACTCAGTATCTCGCCAAACTCCATCGCTCCCTTGGTAAAGTGACTCAAATAACGAAGTGGTTACAAGAACCATATATTTTTTACTAAAGTACCTTTCTATTGTTAACTCAACACCGTAGTTTTTGCCCAGCCCATCATTCACTAATTGACCGGGAAATATCCGACTGAAACTTGCGCCCGAATTAATTAATGAAACAGATGAGGATGTAAGTTCTATTGGAATATTAAATAGCCATTGATAGTAAGTCTCAGCTTTTACACGGGTATTGTCGCCTATTAATTTATCATAACTTAAAACAAAATGATGACTTTTGCTGAAGTCCATATTTTTATTAAGTATAATGGGATTACCGGTTGCATCAGTTGAATTACTGGTGAAGTACATATAAGTAGGTTGGATCTGGCTGTGCAATCCGTAACCAAAACTCATGGATTGCTTTTCATCTAATTCCCATTTTATACCGACACGAGGTTCGAAAGCTGAAAAGCTGTTGCTTAAACTAAAATACTGACTGTGAACACCTGCAGTAAAACCAAATCGATCGTTTATTTTATATCTCCATTGAAAAAACGGCTGAACCAGTAAGCCTGTAGTGTTTGTATTCCAGCGGGTTCTCCATGTCCAAAAATCAGCTTCTCCTTCATTAATATTACGTACACTGTCTTTAAAGTTAAAATGAAAAAAATCATTATTGATTCCGGCATTTATGATATGCTGTTTACTTAGCTTTTTGTAATAAAACAAAGCAGCAGAATATTTACTTTGTCTGAAGTCGTAATCTAGAATTTGAGGGAGCGAGTCGATTACATATTTTTGATTAGGTCCAACAAGGTAATTTCCATTGGTATCTTTTCGAAAACCTACAAGGTAATGATTGGCATCTGACTGTTCAATGGATGCAGCGACAACAGCTTTAAAGTAAGTATCCTTATTGATCGGCTTTGTGTAAGATGCGCCTGCAATTCCCATGCTTGATCCGAAGTATTGATCCCTGTCATTTTCGCCATAGATGTTTCTTTCTTCAATTAGCTGATCACTTATAAGAATATCTATATCACTTATGCCGCCAATACCAAAAAGAGCAATGCTGCTTCCATCTTTCTGTTTGAAGTTAAGTTTAAAGGCAGCATCCTGATATTTGGGAACAGCAGAAGTGCCAATATCGATACTAAGTGCATTAAACAAAGCAAGTGTAGAGTATCTGTAGGATACAAGGTAAGAAGATCCGGAACCTTCCTTTATTGGACCTTCGCTAAATAGCTCTGTTCCAAGAAATCCAAACTGAAAACTGTATTCACGTTTTTCACTATTGCCATTTCGCAACTTCAAATCAAACACACCTGAGAGGGCATTACCATACTCTGCTGGGAATGCTCCTGTATAAAATTCTGAGTTAGCCAAAATTTTATTGTTGATAATACTCACCGGACCACCGGTACTTCCAGCTATGCTAAAATGATTGGGGTTGGGAATGTTGATGCCTTCCATTTGCCATAACACACCCAATGGAGAATTACCGCGAATCACAATATCGTTGCGTGAATCATCAGCACCTTGCACACCGGCAAAATTACTTGCCATTCTTGATGGTTCGCCACGACTACCTGCGTATCGATTGGTTTCTTCTATTGAGAATTGCCGGGCACTTACTGTGGCCATTTCGTTAGACACATCTCCATCGCGGCTTGATTTAATGGTGATGGATTGCAATGAAGTAATGGATTCTTCTAACTCAATATTCAGAATAACTTCCTTAGCCGAAGTAACCTCAATGTTGTTAAGCACAGCATCTTTATAGCCGATGAAATTTATTTTAAATGGGTGCCGTCCAACAGGTATTTTTTCAAGCCTAAAGAAACCATTTGCATCGCTGACTGAGCCGATAATTTTTGAAGTATCCCCAAGAAAAATAACGGTTGCTCCCGGAAGTGGGAATTTGGTTTCTTTGTCAACAATTTGCCCCCTAACCGTTTGGTTGAGTACCTGGGCTAATGACTGTTCAAGGCAAAACAACACAAGAACAGCGGCTAAATAGCTTCGCATAGGTAGCGTCAATAATTACACAAGGTAAGTATTTGTCCTTTTGCTTGTATCACACTAAGCGTTCAGGTTTTGTCATTTTCCATTCAAGTGTTTTTTCCACCAGAATTGAAAGACAA
>CAZVFM010000132.1:0-7695 GCA_964626095.1 uncultured Roseivirgaceae bacterium
GGGTAGATTATGAAGACAGAGAGAATTGCGTAGTTTCCTTTTTGAGAAAAGCTGATGAGGATAAAGACACATTACTTGTAGTATGTAACTTTACTCCTAATCCACTACATAATTATCGGATTGGTGTACCGCACAGAGGGAATTGGCGTGAGCTACTAAATTCAGATAAAACAAGTTACGGGGGCAGCGGGGTGTCAAACCAGGGAAAAATTGCTACCATGCCTGTAAAATGTCATGGTCATGATTACTCGGTATCCATAAACTTACCACCTTTAGGAATTACTGTACTGGAATTGGTAGAGAAAGTAACTGAGTTTAGCTTGCAGATAGAATAAGAAACTCTGCAATTACAATTTTTGAATATTGAAGTAAAGTATGAACAAATACATCTGTATCCATGGGCATTTTTATCAACCGCCCAGAGAGAATGCGTGGCTTGAGGAGATTGAAGTACAGGATTCTGCCCATCCTTATCATGACTGGAATCAACGAATCAATGCAGAATGTTATGCACCAAATACTGCATCACGTATCCTAAGTGATAGCAATGTAATCAGCAATATTGTTAACAATTATACCCGCATTAGTTTCAATTTCGGGCCCACGCTGCTTTCCTGGATGGAACGATTCGATAAATTGACCTACCAATCCATTATAGAAGCCGACAGGCTGAGTTGCAATCTTTTTAGTGGACATGGCTCTGCAATGGCCCAGGTGTATAATCACATCATTATGCCTTTGGCCAATCGTGCCGACAAAGAAACACAGGTGATCTGGGGTATAAAAGATTTTGAATATCGTTTTGGTCGTTATCCTGAAGGCATGTGGTTGGCCGAAACTGCTGTCGATATCGAAACACTTGAAATACTTGCTGAGCACAATATTAAATTTACCTTACTTGCACCACGACAAGCTAAAGCATTCAGGAAATTAACAGATGAAGATTGGACAAGTACCGATCAAACAGCCATCAATACCGACAGGCCCTATCTTGTTAAACTCCCTTCAGGAAAAGCAATAGCAGTCTTCTTTTACAATGGTACCATTTCTCAAGAAGTTGCCTTCAATGGACTATTGAACGATGGAAAGAATTTTGCTGAGCGTATGATCAGCGCAATCAATAAAGATGACCCCGAACCACAACTGGTAAACATTGCGACTGATGGTGAAAGTTATGGGCATCATCACAAACATGGAGACATGGCCCTGGCTTTTTGTATTGATGAAATCATTAGAGACAAAAGGGTAAGCATAACCAATTATGCCGAATTTCTGGAAAAATATCCACCTGAATATGAGGCGCAAATTATTGAGAATTCTTCATGGTCATGCGTGCATGGAATAGAACGCTGGAGAAACAACTGTGGTTGCAACAGTGGCGGTAAACCTGGCTGGAATCAAACATGGAGAAAGCCATTGCGTGAAGCTTTGGATTGGTTGCGGGATGAACTGAATGTAATTAACCAGGAGGAAGGCAGTAAGATTTTTAATGATCCGGTAAAAGCACGAAACGAATTCATTGAAGTAATACTTGACAGATCGGAAGAAAATGTCAACGCATTTATTTCAAAGCATTTGAAAAATGGTTCAGCTCCCTCATATGCATTGCGCTTATTGGAAATACAGCGCAATACCATGTTGATGTACACCAGTTGTGGTTGGTTTTTTGATGATGTTTCCGGCATTGAGACTACACAGATATTACAATATGCTTGTCGTGCTATACAATTGGGCTCGCAGGTATCCAATGAAGAACTGGAAGACCGATTCCTTGAACTGCTTAGTCATGTACCGAGCAATGTGATATCATATGGAAACGGGGCGAAAATTTACAGAAAAGTTGTTCGGCCTGCATTGATTAATCTTAAACGTGTAGGTATGCACTATGCTGTAGCCTCCATTTTTGAAGAAGACCCATCCGATTTGCCTTTGTTTAATTATACCACAACTAAGGAATTCTTTGTTCGCAAAGAAGCTGGCGAGCAAAGATTGGCATTGGGTATAACCCATATCAAGTCCATCGTTACCTGGTCAGAGAAACGCTTTGTGTTTGCTGTATTGTACTTGGGGCAGCATACCATTATCGGTAATATATCGCTGGATATGGATGAGGATAGATTCAAGAATATGCAGGTGCGTATTTTGAAGGCTTTTGATGAAAGTAGGGTAGCCGATGTAATCGGTATAATGCAGACCTATTTTGGCCCAGATAAATACACGTTATGGAATTTATTTAAAGACGAGAAAAGAAAGGTACTTAATATGATCATGGAGAAAAGCATGGCACAGGTGGAGTCTTCTTTTAGGAAAATTTATAACAAAGATTACCCACTCATCAATGCATTGGCTAAGAATGATATTCCCATTCCGGCCGCGTACAAAACCACCTTGCAATATGTATTGAATGCCGATCTCAGGAAATGTTTTTTGTCAGAAAAGGTCAACATTCATGAGTTATTGCGAATTGAAACGGAACTTAGTAAATGGAAGTTAAGTATAGAAGATCCTCAAAAAATTGCGAAGTTAGCCGAAGCACATATTTACAGTATCCTCAGTTATATTGAGAAAGAAAAAGACAATATTGGCAGGCGCATTGATCGATTGAATAGCCTCTTTCCATTTTTGCAAAGGTTCAAAATCAAACTCAACCTTTACCAAAGCCAAAATTTATATTTCCAAATTGCAAAACAAAATGGCTCAAATGAAAGTAGTTATAAATCCGATCCCGAATGGCTACGGCAGTTTGAGATGCTAGGCTTGAACTTAGGAGTGAAAGTAGCTGATTTGTAGAGAAAATTTACTTTTGAATTTAGTATTTAGTTTATTTCATCAATTATACATACTACATTAGCATCAGATCTGTCTCAATTTAATTTTGAAGAGTAACCCTACACTCGCTCAATTACTGAATATTCAATATCCAATAATTGTCGCGCCCATGTTTTTAATTTCCAATACCAAAATGGTGATTGCTGCCTTAGAAGCCGGGGTAACTGCGGCTTTTCCAGCACTCAATTACCGAACAGATGAGGAACTCAGGGCTGCTGTAAATGAAATTAAATCCAAATCAACCAAAGCATTTGGGGTGAACTTGATTGTCAATAAGTCAAACCCTAAATATAAATCGCAATTAAAACTTTTGACTGAACTTAAAGTTGACTACATCATTACTTCATTGGGTAATCCCAATGAAGTAATTGACCTATGTAAACCTCTGGGGATAAAAGTGTTTTGTGATGTGGTTGATTTGAACTACGCAAAGAAAGTAGAAAGCCTGGGTGCCGATGCGGTGATTGCGGTGAATAACAGGGCAGGTGGACATGCCGGGAATTTAGCCCCTAAAGAACTGATCACATTGCTTAAAGAAAACATTTCCATTCCGGTGATTACGGCCGGAGGCATAGCCAAAGGCGAAGATTTGAAACAAGCCATGGATTGGGGGGCATGTGGCGCATCGGTAGGAACAATTTTTATTGCATGTGAAGAAGCTGATATTACTCAGGAATACAAACAAGCCATGGTCGACTACGGGGAGAAAGACATCGTGATGAGTACAAAACTATCAGGCTCAGCGCTGACTGTAATCAATACACCCTATGTACAACAATTAGGTACCAAGGCAAATTGGTTGGAACGATTGCTGAATAAGAACAAACGATTAAAAAAATATGTAAAGATGTTGATTGCCTACCGAGGCATGAAAGCTGTAGAAAAGGCTGCCTTCGGTGCTACCTACAAAACCGTTTGGTGCGCAGGTCCTGCTATTGAACATGTAAAGAGCATCCGACCCATCAAGGCAATTATCAATGACCTGGTAAGAGAGTACACTTTGGCAGTTGAAAATAATAGTTAAGTATATAATTGCTTAGGAATGAACGAAGAAATACACTGGGATAAAACCGCTGATAACTACGCATCAGAAGTATTGAATGTATTCCATGCCGACAAAGGAAAAAAATTGCGCAAGTATTTTGATAAGTATGCTGATAAAAAAAAATTCGCTATTGATTTTGGTTGTGGGGTAGGTAATGGTTTTCCTTATTTATCTCCTTCGTTTAATGAAGTATTGGCACTAGATATTTCAAGTGAGTGTTTAGCCATAGCCAAAAAGCGTGGATATAAAAATATCAGCTTCAAAAAGGCTGACCTTACTTCCAGTCGTCTTAAACTACCGGCCGCAGATTTTGGAATTTGCGTAAACGTATTGCTTCTTCCCAAGGTAGAGCAAAACAGAAAGATCATTCGTAATGTGCGTAAAGCACTAAAGCGGGGTGCGCACGTCTTGTTTGTAATGCCTTCTATGGAATCGATGATGCATGTAGGATGGAGCATGATTGAGTGGTACAAGAAGGAGGGGCTGAAGCCAAACAAAATCCCCAGGCATGAATTAAGTGCATTTAAGGCAAACAAAACAGATTTACTTCAGGGCATTATTGACATTTCGGGGGTGCCCACAAAGCATTACCTGCAAACCGAAATTGAGGTACTGTTCAGGGACATTGGATTTACAATTGTTTCTCTTGAAAAAATTGAATACGATTGGAAAACTGAGTTTGACCACCCGCCCAAATGGTTAAAAGCGCCTTATCCCTGGGACTGGTTACTGCTGTGTAAGGTATAGTGCGCGGCAAGTGGTATCTTTACAGGCATTATGAAATGCCCCAGCAATAAATTACTTTACCTCTCAAAAGAATTGGCCGAAGAAGCCTTAATAGATGCCTGGGCCCGAAATAATTATTCAATGAATGGCCGGGCACCTGTAGCTGTTTATTCCTGTGATGACTGCGGACATTATCATTTCACTTCAAAAGGTGAGATGAACGAAAGGTTGACAGAACAAATTCAAGCCGGTAAAATCAAAAGACAACAGGAAGCGAATTATTGGGCTGGTAAATTAAAAAAGTAAGCTGTATTTGTATGAATATAGATTTGAGTACATTATTTTAGGCTTTACAAACAAACTAACATCATGGGTATAGGAATTGGAATTATAGTAGTCATTGCGCTTTTGGTTATTTACATCATCAGCATTTATAATAACCTTGTCAAATTGAGATTGAGAAGGGAAAACGCTTTCGCGGATATTGATGTACAACTCAAGCAACGCCATGACCTTATCCCACAATTGGTAAGTGCCGTGAAAGGATACATGCAGCACGAAGAAGGCGTTTTGACCAAGGTAACCGAAGCGCGCAGCCGTGCCATGAATGCCAGTGGTATTGATAATAAGATAGCCGCAGAAAAAGAATTATCTGGTGCCTTGAATGGCCTGAGGATACAAGTAGAAGCCTATCCGGATTTAAAAGCCAACCAAAACTTCATGCACTTACAAGGAGAGATCTCGGATGTTGAAAATAAACTGGCCGCAGTGCGAAGGTTCTTTAATTCAGCAACTAAAGAGTTGAATACCGCCATTCAAATTTTTCCGAATGTAATATTCGCAGGCATGTTTGGGTTTAAATCAGAGCCAATGTTCGATGTGGGCGAAGACCGTGCCGCAATGGACAAAGCACCAGACATCAGCTTCAAGTAATCATGCCGTCTTATGTAGGTATCAGTACCCAGATCGCCCGGAACAACCGGATGTCTGTTTTATTCTTATTGGGCTTTCCTGCCTTGGTTTTAGGAACCATATACGCTTTCATTTATTTCTTCTCAGCGGATGAATATGGCAATATTGCCTTGGACCAGGTCAATGAAAGTTTTATTGTCTTCGCTCCATGGGTGGCGGGTATTGTTTTGATTTGGTTCCTCATTGCCTTTGCTTTTCACAATAAAATTATCAACGCAGCTACCGGTGCAAAATCTCTTGAACGCAAAGAGAACATGCGTATTTACAACCTGGTGGAGAATCTTTGCATCAGCCAGGGAATGACCATGCCCAAAGTAAACATCATCGAAGACCAGGCACTTAATGCATATGCCAGTGGACTCAATGAAAAAACGTTTACGGTAACTCTTACTCGTGGAATTATTGACAAGTTGACTGACGATGAACTGGAAGGAGTTATTGCACACGAACTTATGCACATTCGCAACAAAGATGTTCGCTTGTTAATTATATCGGTAATTTTTGTAGGCATCTTCTCTTTTCTTGTACAAATCCTATTCAGAAAAATGTTCTATGGTTCTATGGGCCGCAGAGACAAGAAAGACAATAAAGCCATATTGATAGCAATAGCCATTGCAGTAGTTGCCTACCTCTTGTCTATGCTTTTCAAATTTGCCTTATCGCGTAAGAGAGAATATATGGCCGATGCCGGTGCCGCAGACATGACCAAAAAACCCTGGGCACTTGCTTCAGCTCTCAAAAAAATCTCTGGCAATCATCAATTACAATCTGTTAAAAGCGAAGATGTTAAAGAGATGTTCATTCAGAACAAGCCCGATAAATCTTCAGGCTTTATGGGTGCAGTAGCAGGATTTTTCTCTACCCATCCGCCTATTGAAAAACGTATAAAAGTTTTGGAGGAGTTTTAATCGATCGCCAAGGCCTCAAGCACCTCAGCCAGTTGATCGTAATCTTTAAAGCCGGTTTTCGTTTCAAGACTACCCTGTAGGGCAATGCCATCAATACGATTTGTTTGACTCAATTCAATGTCCTGAGCTGCATTTCCACTTGATGCTATGAGTAACTTAAATTTACCGTTTAATTTTTCCAGCCTATCCTTCATTGATTCAGAGAGTATAATAAAAGCTATTTTGTTTTGAATTTCATTTAATAAATGAAGCTCATTGCTATGCTTATCTTCAATTCGCACAATGATGGATTTACCAATGGCCTTAAGCACATGGGCACTGAGCAAATCGGTTTCCAATAAGTCGAAATCATATTGCTCAAGTAATTCATGAAAGGCCTGGGGTTTAGCATTGTACAACTCCAAAACAATGGCTGGGCCAGCTACCCAACCTCTTATTTCATTGAGTTTTTGTGGACTTACATACTCAGTTGCCGAAACTTCCGTATTAAATCCCAACATGTCTACGCCCATGCCGGCACAATACCTGGCATCACTTAAGTTGCTGATACTTCCTACCTTTACAATACATTTTAAGGCCATGCCGCAAATATGCTAAATTTGGGTAATTTAGAGAGGAGGGAAGCTAAGCATTGAAAACATTATTGAACTTTAGTCAATTAATTACTGTGCTCGGTAGCTTAGGCTGCCTGCTATCCTCCTGCAATTCAGGATTTCGAGAACCCATCGACTTTAGCGAAGACCTCGCTTATTTTCCATTGGAAATAGGTACTGAAAGAATTTACGAGGTGGAAGAACAGATTTACGAGCAGGTCTCAGGACAAACTGTACTCACTACATTAAGTTATGAACTCAGAGAAGAAATCAGCGATACTTATCCCGGCCCTGAGGGAACGGAAATCTTCCTTATTCCACGTGCAATCCGAAATGACTCAAATGAAGATTGGAACAATATAGAAACCTGGTCGGTGAGGATGGAAGAAGGCCGTGTAATTGTGAATGAAGGCAGCAATAGTTTTTTAAAATTATCTTTTCCTGCAAGAGTGGGCCGCACTTGGGATGGAAATGCTTTGAACGATAAAATGCCCGACAGTTATGAGATCATTTCCCTGGCTGAAAGTTATCAGGTTCCTGATGGAGAACAATTTCCCGACTGCCTGGTTGTACTGCAAAACGATAACCAGGATTTTATTGTTATGCTCGACAAACGATTAGA
>CAZVFM010000133.1:0-7667 GCA_964626095.1 uncultured Roseivirgaceae bacterium
GGCACACTTAGTTGTTTACCATTTACTACAAGGTTGGCTTTTCTTGTTTTGCCTTCGAACATGGTCAAGCCAAGTTCAGTGGCATCTTTCTGCGAAATAGTAAGATAATTATCCCATGTAGCTTTTGTAATTGGGTCAGGAAGTTCATGAAGCAGTGGGTTGTTAGCCTGTGAACCATTTCCTAACCCTGCACTTTCAAAAAGTACTAGTTCAAAACCTGTATTACTCGCAGCGTATGTTTTGTTTATTGCAGAGGCTGCTGTGCTAACATCCCCATTAAACTCAACTTGTATAGCTTCTGCAGGAAATTCCATTACGCCATCGTACAAAGCCTTATCCCAGAATTCCTGAAAATTAACTCCCTTATCTGATTTACCATAAAACCAGTTATTCCAATTACTCTTTACAAAATTGAAGTAATCTGTTTGCTCTTCAGCTGCCCAGGTAAGAAAACTCTCTTGCGTTTGTCTTGTTCTGAATATTGGTGTAATGGCGGGTTGCGACAGACTGAAATGGTTTTTCTTAGGTTCGGCATCATTCCATGATTCAAGGTAATGATGATCAGGAGCAATAATTTCAGTTAGCGATGCGGTTTCATCTTCTTTATAAGATGTTGAAATTTTTAGATCTGCCTTTTCAATCGCACCGGCAATGTTTTCACCCATAGGATGATCGTACACCGGGTTACAATTGTAAAAAATCACTCCTCCTACTCTTCCAGCTCCAAGATCCGCAACAAATGTTGCCATTGCCTTGTCATCGCCCTTACGGAAATTAACCGGATTAGCCATATCAATCGTAGAACCGTAGTTTCCGAGCATATGGTTAATTGCATTAACAACTACTTGTACATTTTTATCATTCGACCCACAAACCACCAAAGAATTTGACCTGTTCGACCAAAGTTCATTAGCTGCCTTTTCAAGATATTTGATATCATTTACTCCTCCACTTACAGATGAAGCACCGGCCTTTGCAGCAATCAAATTATAAAGTTGCGTTACAATAAGACCTTGTTGAGATGCCCTGACAGGTGTTCTGTAATCTGCATTGGCACCTGTAAGACTCATATTGCTTTCGAACGCATAAAGTCTCGACATTTCTTTTTTATTGTCACCTAGTTTTCTTGTCTTGGAAAACTGAGTGGTAAATTCAATAGGCGATAACCAGGTACCTAAGAAATCAGCTCCAATACTAACAATGGTTTTTGCTTTACTGAAGTTATACGAAGGAATCACAGCTTGACCGAATGAGGCTTCGTTTGCCTGCATCATTCCATAATGTGATACCTGATCATAGGTGACGTGTTTAGCACCAGGATATTTAGCCTTAAATTTATCAATCGATGCTAAAGTGCTTGGACTCAAAACAGTGTTACTTACAATTACAATTTGGGAACCCCTTATCGCTAATTGAGATAGTTTGCTCATTACGAGATCATCAACTTCTTCCCAACTTGCATTGGCACCTGCTATTTTTGGTCCGCGTAAACGAGCGTTATCATAAAGTGATAGCACTGAAGCCTCGACCTGCGCACTGGTTCCACCAGCTGTTACGCTTGAAAGATTATTGCCATCAATTTTAATGGGTCTTCCCTCGCGGGTTTTAACAACTATACTACAGTAGTCGCCACCATTTATATAAGTAGAGGCGTAATAATTAGGAATACTTGGATCTAAGTCGACAGGCTTATTAACATAAGGTATAGCCTTTCTTATTGGTGCTTCACACGCTGCTAACGAAACAGCAGCTACACCAAAGCCCATCAACTTTAGGAAATCTCTTCTAGATGGAGGTGTATCTTCATCAATACCCAGATATCCAAATTCCTTATCAGCATGCTTTACATACTCAGGGTCGTTGGTTAGCTGTTCGAGTCCTTTCCAGTATGTCCTTTTAGTTTCCTTCATACTTATATATATTCCTGAGAATTAAATCTATTAATAATGACATTTAGCACACTCTAGCCCACCAATATCTTCCACTTTCATGGCTTGTTTGCTGCTGCTCTTGTGTAATTCTTCCAATTTATTGTAATACTCATTGCCTCTTGTATTCACGTCCGTAGTTCTGTGGCAGTCAATACACCAGCCCATCGTTAATAATGAATGCTGACGTACAACTTCCATTTCTTCAATAGGTCCGTGGCAAGTTTGACATTCAATACCCCCTACATTAGCATGTTGGGCATGGTTAAAATAGGCCAGGTCCGGAAGGTTATGGACCCTTACCCACTCTATGGGTTTATTGGTTTCAACTGCGGCCCAAATCTTTTGAATTTCAGGACTTTCCGTCTTAACTGCCGTATGACAGTTCATACAAATATTGGCAGAAGGGATATTGGCACTCTTCCCAAGCTCCACTCCAGTATGACAATACTGACAAGCAATTTCATACTGTCCGGCATGTACTTTATGAGAAAAAGCAATGGGTTGTTTGGGGGCATAGCCCTGTTGCACACCGATGGAATAAAGTCCATTGATCACCGACTTGAAACCAACAGCAGTTACGAGAAATATTACAAGAAAAATAAAAGCCGGGCTTCTGGTTACCGATGAAAAAGAAAAAGGTGAATGAATGATATCCTTTTCAACATCGTCAAGGTCAGCCTTCTGCTCAAGGTATTTCTTAAGCACAGATACTATCATGCCCAAGATCACCAAGATCAGCACGAGTATAACAACCATACCTATTAATATGGCATTGAGGTATTCTGTTGGTACACCAGAACCGCCCGATCCATCAATTACATCACCACCAGCCGGTGCCCCTGCCACCTCAGGACCTTTTATAGTTTCAGCCTTAATATAGGCCAGAATGTTACCTATCTGCTCATCAGATAGAGAGGTAAAGGCAGTCATCTGGGTCTTATTGTATTCGTTATACAGGTTTACCGCATATTCATCTCCGCTGGCTATTACCTTCTGCGAATTTCTGATGAAGGCATAAATCCACTCCATTGAAGGCGTGTGCTCCCATACATTTGCCAGTGCAGGACCAATAAGTTTTTGATGTACCCTGTGGCATGTTTTACAATTGGCATTCCACAAAGATTCTCCCGCAGTAATGGCCGCGGGATCATCAGAAATTTCCTGAGCAAAAGAATAGAGACTGGAAAATGAAATAAGGATTGCGAGAAAGAACCTGAACACAGCAGGAGTTTTATAATTAATCATGTGTTTTATTTTCATCCAGTTTTTCAGTGTGTCACAAATCTACATTTCAAGCTTATTATTTCAAATATTAGTTATTGAGTAAGCGTATAGCGATACAAAAAAAAATACCTACTGCCAATTATAGTCAGAAAAGGTATTAAGTATCAGCTAATTCCGCTTAAAACAAAGAATTAACTGCCTTATTTAGAATCGGTATAAATTATTTTAAAGCTGTTATTTAACGAGTTTTAGGGGTAAAACGGCCATTAATTTGTCAACGCTTTAAGCCTTTGTAATAAAGGTGGATGCGAGTAATGTAGGAAAACATATACTGGATGCGGGTAGAGATTACTTAAGTTATCCACAGATAATTTTTTTAAAGCTAATACCAAGGCTTCTGATTTATAAGTTTGTTTGGCATAGGCATCGGCTTCAAATTCATTTTTTCTGCTGTACAAATTCATTAGTAATCCGGTTACAGCTGAGATGGGCGAATACAAAATCCCAAAGGCAAGCAAATTAATGTGGAGGCTTATTTGTGATGCGCCTAATGCCAGGCTTAATTGTTCATTGAATATAAATAGAGATAACAGATACAGAACAAAGCCGGTTTGAATTATACTTAGCAGCACTCCCCAAATAATATGTCTCTTTTTAAAGTGGCCTGCCTCATGTGCAAGAATAGCCACCAACTCTTCTGTGGTATGGTTCTTTATAAGGGTATCGTACAAAACAATCTTTTTTCTCTTACCTAATCCTGAAAAGAATGCGTTTGACTTGCTGGATCGTTTGGAGCCATCAATCACATAAATATTTGTCACCGGGAAATTGATGCTCTGGCTAAAATCTTCAATAGCTGATTTAAGTTCTCCATCCTGTAAAGGACTAAGTTTATTAAATATCGGAACAAAGATGCTGGTATAGAAAACATTCATGAAGAGCATAAAGGCGGAGACGGCTATCCAGAAAATATACCAAAATGAATCACCCAGATAATTAACCAGGAACAATAACAAATAAAGTAAAGCTCCTCCGAGCAAGGCACCTAGTAAATAAGATTTTAACTTATCGGTAATAAAAGTCTTAACCGTCATGCGGTTGAAGCCAAATTTCTCTTCAATTCTAAAAACCGAGTACAACTGAAAGGGCAGGCTAAGTACATCCGAAGCAATCGTTAACACTCCAAAGAAAGCTAAGGCCAGTATAATTTCGTTTTGAACATAAATTCTTAAAAGCCCATCAAGCAGGCCAAAACCACCAAACCACAGCATACCAAAAATCAAAACAAAACTAAATGCAGAGCTGATAAATGAAAAACGGCTTTGCGTATTCTGATATTCTAATGACTTACGGTACTTCTCTTCATCATAAAAACCCTTCATCTCCTCTGGGATTTCACTTCGTTGAGATTTAAGGTTCATGTAGTCCAATAACTGCTCAACCAAGTAGCTAATAACAGTGATTGAAATGATGAGGATAAAAATACTATCTGCACTCATATAGAAATAATTATATGCTTTTCTAGTTTACCTTTTCGACAATTAACAATTAAACAAAAAAGGCTGCAATTTGATGCAGCCTTCTCCTATTCCTTTAAAGGTTTTTACTTTACCTTCTTTACTATGGCATCAAAAGCCTCAGGATGATTCATGGCCAGGTCGGCCAATACCTTACGATTAAGGTCAATACCCGCAGTTTTTAATTTTCCCATGAAGGCTGAATAAGACATTCCATGCATACGAACACCCGCGTTGATACGCTGAATCCACAGTGCCCTGAAATCTCTCTTCTTTGCTTTTCTGTCTCGGTAAGCATAAACCAATCCCTTTTCAACCGCATTCTTAGCTACGGTCCAAACATTTTTTTTACGACCAAAGTACCCTTTGGCCAATTCAAGAATTCTTTTTCTCCTCTTTCTTGATGCTACTGAATTTACTGATCTTGGCATTTCTCTTCGTTTTTTGACTGTTGGCGCTTCCTTTATTTCAGAAAGACTTAGCTGCCAAAAGCCGGGTGATACATTTTAACCATTATAACATGTTAAGCATAAGCTTAACATTGCGTTCGTCTGTCGCTTTCACGATAGCTTTGTTTCCGAGCCTTCTTTTTTGTTTGGTTTCTTTCTTAGTAAGGATGTGGTTTTTATAAGCTCTCTTTCGCTTAATCTTACCCGTTCCTGTTAGTTTGAAACGCTTTTTGGCTCCGGACTTAGTCTTTACCTTCGGCATTTTATTTTACTTTATTTTAATAATCTACTTTTTTGCTTTTGGAGTCAGGATGATGAACATCCTTTTTCCTTCTAACTTAGGAAGCTGTTCTACCTTTCCATATTCTTCCAATGCCTGGGCGAACTTGAGCAAGAGTATTTCTCCACGCTCTTTATATATAATTGTTCTTCCGGCAAAGTGAACAAATGCCTTCACCTTGGCACCTGTTTGGAGGAAGTTCATTGCGTGCTTAAGCTTGAAATTATAATCGTGTTCATCCGTATTCGGGCCAAACCTGATTTCTTTAATTACAGTCTTAAGCGCTTTTGATTTGATCTCTTTCTGCTTCTTCTTTTGCTCATACTTGAACTTACTGTAATCAATCACCTTGCAAACCGGAGGTTCTGCATTCGGTGAAATTTCAACAAGGTCAAGTCCTTGCTCTTCCGCTAATTTTAAAGCCGCTGTTAATGGGTAAACATCCACTTTCACGTTCTCACCAACAACCCTAACACGTTGGGCTGTTATTCTTTCATTTACGCGGTAAGGTTCTTCAACTACCCTTGCGCGGGGTCCTCTTCTGATCAAATTGCTAATTTTTCCTTCCTGTTTTGGTTATCAATTCATTATCCTGCAGGACCATTTCTGGTACCCACGCCCATCGCACGAATGCGGATAGGGCTGCAAATATCGCTAAATATTTATGTTTTCAAAACAAATGGTCAGTCCGGAAGCACACTCTCTTCCCGGAATTTATCCACAAACTCCTGCAGGCTCATACTTCCTAAATCTCCCTGACCATGTCTACGCACTGAGACTTTGGCCTCATCTTGCTCCTTTTCGCCTACTATAAGCATATAAGGCACTTTTTGAACTTCTGCATCTCTGATTTTCCGGCCAATCTTTTCGTCTCTATGATCAATCAATCCCCGGATATCATCTGTTTTTAATTGATTGTATACCTGCTCGGCATAAGCAGTATATTTTTCTGAAATAGGTAAAACGGCAATTTGGTCGGGAGCCAACCAAAGTGGGAAGTTACCCGCACAGTGTTCAATAAGCACGGCAACAAAGCGTTCCAAAGAGCCAAAAGGCGCACGGTGAATCATTACCGGGCGATGGCGCTGGTTATCCGAACCTACATACTCTAATTGAAAACGCTCTGGCAGGTTATAGTCAACCTGTATGGTACCTAATTGCCAACTTCTGCCCAATGCATCTTTTACCATAAAGTCGAGCTTTGGACCGTAAAAGGCTGCCTCACCTTTCACTGCGATGGTTTTAAGTCCGCTTTCATCGGCAGCTTCCTGAATCTGACTTTCTGCTTTGTCCCAGAGCTCATCCGCACCTATATACTTTTCTTTTTTATCCGGGTCTCTCAAGGAAACTTGCGCAGTATAATTGTCAAAGCCCAGTGCTTTGAATACCGATAATACGAGATCAATCACTTTAATAAACTCTTCCTTTACCTGCTCGGGCCGACAAAATATATGTGCATCATCCTGGGTAAATCCGCGTACACGGGTAAGACCGTGTAACTCCCCACTTTGTTCATAACGATAAACTGTGCCGAACTCCGCATAGCGAATGGGCAAATCCTTGTATGACCTTGGTTTTGATTTATATATTTCGCAGTGGTGCGGACAATTCATCGGTTTTAACAAAAACTCTTCGTTTTCATCGGGCGTATGAATGGGTTGAAAAGAATCCTTACCGTATTTCTCATAATGGCCTGAAGTAACGTATAAACTTTTGCTCCCAATATGAGGTGTAACCACTGGATCATAGCCCGCCTTTACTTGCGCCTTTCGCATGAATTGCTCCAAACGCTCACGAAGGATAGTCCCTTTGGGCAACCAAAGCGGGAGGCCCATTCCTACTTTTTCTGAAAATGTAAATAGTTCTAGCTCTTTACCCAGTTTTCTATGGTCGCGTTTTTTTGCTTCCTCTAAAAGGTGCAGGAACTCTTCCAATTCCTTTTGTTTGGGAAAAGTGATGCCGTAAATCCGTGTAAGCATTTTACGTTTCTCGTCACCCCGCCAGTAGGCACCGGCTACATTCAATAATTTAATGGCTTTAATGAAGCCAGTATGAGGTAGGTGCGGACCGCGACATAGGTCAGTAAAATTTCCTTGTTCATAAAAAGTGATGGTACCGTCTTCAAGATCGTTGATTAACTCAAGTTTGTACTCGTCTCCTTTCTTGTTGAAAAAATCCAAGGCTTCAGCTTTTGAAACTGACTTGCGAACAAAAACATTACTTTGACGAGCAAGCTCCAACATCTTTTTCTCGACCGCAGCTAATT
>CAZVFM010000134.1:0-7649 GCA_964626095.1 uncultured Roseivirgaceae bacterium
TAATGCTTTCTTCATCTCTGTTACAATAAATGAGCGACACGATACTGTCAGGCTCCTTTACTAACATTGATTTGACGATAGACATCATGGGTGTAATGCCACTACCACCGGCAAACATGATAAGGTGGCGTTTATTTGATGTGTCATAATCGGTGGTGAACACCCCCATAGGCTCCATTACTTTTAATGTCTGCCCCTGTTGTATATGATCAGGCAACCAGTTCGACATCAACCCATTTTCAACCCGCTTAACAGTAACTACAAGATCTTCATCAACAAAAGGAGATGAACAAAGCGAATAAGCTCTGCGTACATCTTTTCCGTCTATAGGAGCAATCAATGTTAAAAATTGCCCTGATTTGTATTCAATTTTCTTACTGGCAGGGTGCTCAAACGCTATAGATATTGCGTCTTTAGTTTCTTTTATAATTTGCTTCACCTTTAGTTCATGGTATTTTGAACTGCCGGTAGCTTCTTCTTTCTTTCCTGATTTCTTAAATAGTCCGAATGCCATACATCTAGTTTCTCTTCTGTTATCCAACAAAGAACCCCAAAAACGGTTCTCTAAACTCGCACAAAAGTACTTATTATGGCTTAGAATAAAACCCGTCAATAATGATAAAGGGGCAGATTTTGTTAATTTTGGACCTTAATTAAAATCTTGTGGATTTAACTACACTTCAGGCCCTTTCTCCTGTAGATGGGCGCTACAGAAATATTGTTAGCTGTCTTGCCCCCTACTTCTCAGAGTTTGGCCTTATCAAATATCGACTTAGGATTGAGATCGAGTATTTCATCGCGCTATGTGAACTGCCTCTAAAAGAACTAAAAGATTTTGACCATGCACATTTTTCTGCCCTACGCGATATCTACAAGAAATTCAATGCCGATAAAGCCAACGAGATAAAAGCATTTGAAAAAACAACCAATCACGATGTTAAAGCAGTTGAGTATTATATCAAATCACAATTTGACGCTTTAAATATTGCCAAATACAAAGAGTTCATTCACTTCGGACTAACCTCGCAAGACATTAACAATACTGCCATTCCACTTTCTCTAAAGGAATCGCTTGAGCTTGAATTTTATCCATTATTAAATGAGATCAGAGATAACCTCAAACACCTGGCGGGAATGTGGAAAGATATCCCAATGCTTGCACGAACTCACGGGCAGCCAGCTTCGCCAACAAAACTCGGAAAAGAAATTATGGTATTTGTTGCCAGGTTAGATGAGCAGATCAATTTATTGAAATCTATTCCTTATGCAGCCAAGTTTGGAGGTGCAACAGGAAATTTCAATGCACACCATGTGGCTTATCCTGGAACAGACTGGTTAGCCTTTGCAAATTCTTTTGTTCAAGAACGGCTCGGTTTAAAACGCAGTCATCCTACTACACAAATAGAACACTATGATCACATTGCTGCGCTGTTTGACAATCTGAAGAGAATCAATACCATTTTGATTGATTTGTCACGAGATGTTTGGCAATATGTTGCCCTCAACTACTTCAAACAAAAAGTTAAGGATGGAGAGGTGGGTTCATCAGCTATGCCACACAAAATAAACCCAATAGATTTTGAAAATGCTGAGGGTAATCTAGGAATTGCCAACGCCTTATTTGAGCACCTATCTGCTAAACTGCCAATATCAAGATTACAACGCGATTTAACAGACTCTACTGTATTGCGGAATATTGGTGTGCCTATGGCGCATACTTACCTTGCATTAAAGTCGATTGAAAAAGGTTTGGCTAAACTTGAGTTAAATAAAGCCACAATTGACAAAGACTTAGAAGAAAACTGGGCAGTTGTTGCAGAGGCTATTCAAACCATTTTACGTAGAGAAGGCTATCCGCAACCTTATGAAGCATTAAAAAAACTAACAAGAGGAGCTGTTATTGATCAGGAAAGCATACATGCTTTTATAGATGGTCTGGAAATAAAGAAGGAGTTAAAAGCCGAACTCAAGCAAATAACTCCGTTTAATTATACAGGGATTTAATTAATCAAGCCCTGGATTATATAATAATCTGTCGTTATAAAAATCGTAAAGCGTTAATCTACGCAAATCATAATAGGCAGTCCAAAAAGCTCTGAGAGCTGCTACATAACTTCTTTTTGCACTATCTTTTTCTGTAAGTGCAAGGTTAAGGTTTGTAATATCAGTTTTACCAATCAGGTAACGATTTTGTGCAGCAATGTAACGCTCCAATGCAACCTCATCCGATTTTTTTGTTATTTCAATTTGCATACGCAGCATCTCAAACTGCCTTACTTGTGTAATAATTTCCTGTTCAAAATTTACCATATCCTGGTCAATAATGTAATCGTTCAAGCGCTGGTTTGCCAAAGCAGTCTGCATCCTCGCCCTGTTCCTCCCCCAGTCAACAATAGGTACATTAAAAGTGATATTCACTCTTTGTTGCTGTATGGGGTCAATATAAACTTCGTTCAACACATCACCAGTGTTATTCAAACCAAAGGAAGCTACTAAATTAGTCGCGAAGCGATCGCCCTTTGCCTGGGCAACTTCCCGCTCTGCCTCCAAGCGCCTACGTTCAAATGCAATGAAGTCGGCTCTGTTGTTTTTTGCCTTTTCAAGTGCAAGTTCGGGTAATACAATAAACTCAGGAATAAGCTCTGGAAGCACCATGTCAAAATCTCTTTCTTCACGAATACCTATATAAGAACGCAACCTTAACCTTGCGACTTCTAAATCAAGTTTAGCTTGTGCTACTTCTTGGCGGGAACGTAAAAGTTGCAACTCAACCTGTAATAATTTGTCGATTGAAGTAGTGCCGATATTATACCTGCCTTGTTCAATTTTAAAAATGGTATCATTGTTTGCCAGGTTAAAAGTGGCAATCTGCTGGTTGATCTGTGATTCAAGTACCATGAAGAACAACTCTACAGACTGTCTTGAAATAAATTCCTGGTCTTCAGCAAACTCTCGTCTGGATTCCTCATAACGCAAAGGTTCTGTCATCCGGTCCCACTTCAGATCGTTAAAGGCAAATATTGGTTGAGTGAATCGCAGAAATATTGGAGTGCCATTCCATCTGTCTACTCCTGAGGCTCTGTCTTGAAAGTAATTTAAATTGGAGTTAACAGATAGCTCACCGCCAGTCCAGTGCAAAGGCTGTAACAAACCTAAGTTAGTAATTGAGTTGGTTTGATTTCTAGATCGGAACTGTATGGTACCATCGGGTTGGGTAACAGGTGATACGTCTTGAGAGAAATCAGGCAAACTACCATTCAACCTTAACTGGGGGTTATAATTACTTCTAAAAAACCGGTACTGCCAGTAGCGGTTTTCTTTACGCGTTTCTGCTTGTTTGGAAGATGGAGAATTTAACCGCGCCCGCTCAATGATATCCTCAAGACTAAAAGTAGTCACCTGCGAATAAACATTTGACCACAAACTTAGGCCTAGTATTGCAGCAAGGATCAGGAAAGTTTTTTTACTCATATCTTAATGAAGTTATGGGATCTTGCATGGCTGCTCTTCGTGCCGGGGCTATACCAAACACCAGTCCGACAGTAGCAGCCACTCCAAAAGAAAGTGCAATAGATGCAAAACTAACAATGGTTGGGATTTCAGCAATTTGTGAAACGATATAAGCCATGCTTACACCAAGTATCACACCTATTAATCCACCACTGATACTGATCATAACAGCCTCAAAAAGAAACTGCTGAATAATATCTGTTTTCTTGGCCCCTATAGAAAGTCGCAAGCCAATTTCCTTTATGCGTTCAAGTACAGATGCCAGCATAATATTCATAATGCCTATACCACCCACTAATAGTGATATGCCTGCTATGGCGCCTAACACATAATTAAAAATGTCGTTTGTTCGTTGTTGTTGTTTTAATAGCAACTCCGGAATTTCAATTTCATAATCTACTACTTCATAATGCCTGCGTTGCAACAACCGAGAAATAATCTCTGCAGTTGATGAGAGCTGCCCGGTTTCGTTCACCTGAATAACCAGTCTGTCAAGTTGATGATAGTTCTGAACCGGGCCATCCTCTGGCTCATCGTCTGTTCCACCTATAATTATTACCGTTCTGCCTCTGCCACCACCGCCACCAAAGGCTGACATGGAAGATTTTTTCACCAAATCACGGTTAACATAGCGCACCAATACCGTTTGTAAGGGTGAGTAAACATCCATGTTGTAATCTCTGATACCCAGTTTGCTGATACTCGACTCAGAAATAAATCGCTCTTTCAATACACCTACAATGGTAAGCCAGTGCGGGCCAACTTTTATAGATTTACCGATTGGATTTTCTGTAGGAAAAAACTTACTCTTAATGCCACTGCCTATTATACATACAGGTGCACCAACTTTTAGCTGCTCATCATTAAACATTGAACCATCGGCAAGATCTATGTTTAATACACTAAAGTAAACAGGTTCAACACCAACCAGTTTAGCAGATCTTCTAACACCACTTTTGATTAAATACGTCTCCAATAAAATTTCAGGGCTCACGCGATTTATTCCTGGTACAATAGCCTCAATACTTTCTACATCACGCAAGGTAAGACCCGGAGAAAACTTTCTTTTCTCTCGTTGCCCCACATCTTCTTGTACTTTATCTTCCTTTTGTTCTACTACAGGTTTTATAATGATGTTATTCACGCCAACAAGTTTGATTTGCTCTAACAATTCTTGTTGCGCACCATTACCAATGGCAAGCATGGCAATAACAGCCGCCACGCCAAAAATTATCCCTAAAGCCGTAAGCAAGGACCTTACCTTATTTGCTAAAACAGCATCAAAGGCGATATAAAGATTTGCTAGTAATCTTTCTGAAATCATTTTTGATGCTTTATCAATTGCTTTGTTGTCTTTGCCCTTGTCGTGTTCCAGCATTTTGACCTGTCCCTCCAGGAGGTACTGTAATTACCCTACCATCAGGCAATGTAATCGTATTGGCCTGAGGTACTGGTTCTGCTTCTTTCTCTTCTTTTCTTCTTTTGCCATCCATTTCAGGAAGAAGGCTAATCGCCTGACCTTCCAAACCTATAGGAACAGAGAGAAATAATCTATCTCCTGCGGATAAGCCTGCAAGTATCACAGCTTCGTTGGCATTGGTTTCACCAAGCATTACTTCTTGTTTAGTTGTAGTAAGTCCAACACGTTTAAATACATAAGTGATGGAATCAAACTCATTGTGCAAACACTCTAATGGCACAAATACAGCGTCTTCTATTTCACTGGCTATAATTCTGTTACTGGTTGTCATAGCGGGGCGTAAAGATTCATCTGTTCCTGTAATATCAATATCAACCTGAAAAACTTTAGCATCAGAATTTTGTCTTGTCTCACCCACATTGGCTACGCGTATTACCACACCACGCAACCTTTTATCAGGAAAGGCATCTAAACCAATCTCTACCTGCTGACCTCTTTTTACTTTTCTTACATCCACTTCATTGACATAGGTTTTTGAAACCATTTTGGTTAGATCGGGCAAGGTGGCCACTGTAGGATCCCATGCATTGATCTGAGAACCTGCTTTAATAGGCCTGCCATCAAAACCTTTGGTATAAATTACCATACCTGGTTCAGGAGCCCTAATGGTAAATTCAGAACTCAACCGTTCTAATGCATTAAATTCATTTTGAACTTTGCGAAGGCTAGCGGATACCTCTCGCATTTGCTCAATATTTTGTTTTTTCTTGATTTTGTAGTTTTCCAAAGCCTGCTCATGGGCTCTTTTCGCTTTGTCTAAATTTATTTCTGCTTGTTTGATAGTTGCTGGTGGCTCAAATTGAGATTGCTCAAGGATTATTTCGTTCTCTTCTACATTGTATTTCAAATTAATGAGTTCATCTCTCGATGTTCGCATTTGTAATGTTGTATCTAACTGTGTTTGTGTGAACTGAGAAAGGGCACGCTCTAGTTCAAGTTGTTTTTCCTGATACCTGGTTTGAAATTCTGAAGGATCAAGGTTGGCAATCCAGTCTCCTTTTCTAACAACCGTGCCTTCGTCCACAATACTTTGGATGGTAATGTTCCAAATCCTGAAATCTCTTAATGCTGTTGGTCCGGTGATCTTCACCGAATTCTTAGCTTCCAATTCTCCGGTTGTCTCAATTTCTACCTTGAACTTTCCAGACTTTACATCAACAAAAATGTCCTTGGAATCTGCGGATTGCCCCCCCCTGACAGCAAAATAGATGATGAACAATACAGCCACCACAACTACTCCTATAATTACTTTTCTTTTCATCTGAATATTAAATAATTGAGTACGCGAAATTACTTATATAATAACAAACGCATTAACCACCTGAATAATTGGTTTCCCAATCATATAATTCAATTTAATGCACATAGACACAGATTAAAGCAAATTATTTGGCATCTGGAAGATAAACCATTTTAGCGGATAAAAGTTAAAAGCTTCAGCCCTTTGATGACCTGAAGCTTTTACTATTCATTTCTGACGATTACTGGTTCGGTCCCCTTTTAATACTGATTTTTCCCAATGCGGTGTTCTTATCTGCTTTGCCTGTACTGTAGTCCTTCAAAACAGAAGCCTTTACAGAAGCATCCAATGTGGAGGGTATGCCACAATCCTTGCATTTGGTGAGTCTAACTTTAAAGACAAGTTGCTCATCGTCTTTCAAGCTCTTAACCGTGCGTCCGTATTCCAAAATATTCTCTTTAAGCTCTTTCTCGAACTGAGGGTACAACTCTTTAACTTTCTTATCCCGATCGGCCTGACTCAAGTCTTTTGCAGCTATTGTTGGCATATAAAACATTTCTTTGCCCATTTCTTGTGAAGAGTATACACTCATATTAAATATCACCCCATAATCTGGCATGCGCTCATAATATGTCCTACCATCCATATAGTATGTCTTTGAAAGATCTGAGCGATACAGGCGATTGAAGATGCTGGCCAGTAATTCCAGGTCTTGTTCAACCGGCAGTTCAGCACCGGGTGTAGTTACTTTTATTCGCTTCAATGCTTCCTCACGTGAAATCTTATCCGACTTGTATGCATTGAGATCACTCTTCTTTATTTCGACTGATAAAGGTGAACGTCTCGCGCTGCCGCTCTCCATGCCAGTGCCAGTAAATACCCAAACTCCTGAACTCTCTGATTTGTCGCTTATCATGATCTTATCAGAATCTTTTAATTGGCCGATCAAGTCAGCATAGTCCAATAGAAAAGTTTTAGAAACCTCAATATATTTTTCGTTGGTTGTGGCTCTTAAACTATCACGATTTAGTGGGGCAACTCTTTCTGCTGCTCCTCTTACCTGTGATCTGCTACGTGTTTCTTCCTCAACTGTTTGTAATTCTTTTTCTAATTGATCACGCATTTCAACTACATAATTACCCCCCATTCTTTCTACATTAACTCTTGCAGGTAAAGTCATAAAGCCATATTCAAAACCTGCCGGTAGATTAAGTACAACTCCATAACCTTCAATGTACTTGGCGCTTTGTTGGCCAGCTATTCTATTAAAGCCTACCCAGCTAGGTGCTGAATTCTTTTGCAGCATTGAGTTCAACACCGTAACTGCTACTTCCAGGTCTCTGTCCATTTTCTCCTGGTCAATATTCTGCGCCATGGCTTGCTGTGCCACAATAATACCCGCTACCGCTATGCCTACTA